>DATCUG010000333.1:0-7427 GCA_036567525.1 Streptosporangiaceae bacterium
GCCAGCGCGGCCGCGGCCAGCACACTCGCGGCAGCCCGGACAGCCCGGACAGCCCGCTTGTTACTAACAAGTAACTTACTCAAGTGTAGAATCACGAACGGATCGTCTCATCCGGAACGCGGGCCGTCCATACCGGAGTCAGCCCGGTCACCACCACGTAAGCGCCGGGTCACTGCAGCGTGGCCAGCGCCCGGTCCGGCTCCCAGTGCGCGCGGATCGACGTGATCAGCCCGGCGTCGTCCACGGTGTAGATGACGACGCAGTCCACCGTCATCCGGTGGCCGTCACCCAGCGTCATCGTGAGGCGGAGGATGTTGGCGCAGCACGGCCCGTTGGCAAACGAGTCGGTGACCTGGAACTGGTACCGGCGCACCGAGCTGACCTGCTCGTCCCAGAACCGGCTGATCCCGTCCGGCCCACGGTGCCCGGCCCCTTCGGGATCGAGCAGCGACGGGCCGACCGGATCCTCGATCAGGGCGCCCGGCGCGAACAACCGCAGCCAGTCGGCCTTGCGCCCGGCGGCGACCGCGGCCATCGAGCGCTGCCCGGCCCGGCGGGCGGGATGGTCGCCGTCCGGGGCGGCCCAGTCGACCGTCCCGGACGCCGGCTCAGCCATCAGTACCGGATCAGGCCGCGGATGTTGCGGCCGTTGCGCATGTCCTCGTAGCCCTGGTTG
Organism: Streptosporangiaceae bacterium; assembly: GCA_036567525.1. Taxonomy (GTDB): domain Bacteria; phylum Actinomycetota; class Actinomycetes; order Streptosporangiales; family Streptosporangiaceae; genus RYN-230. Next base: position 677 of record DATCUG010000333.1, read on the forward strand.
ACATCCTCCAGCGCGTACTCCCGGGTGATCAGCTCGTCCAGCTTGAGCTGCCCCTTGTTGTACAGCTCCAGCATCCGGGGGATGTCGTGCTGCGCGTTGGAGGAGCCGTACAGCGAGCCGCGGATCTGCTTCTCCATCATGGTCAGCAGGAACAGGTTGCCGCTCAGCTGCATGTCGGCCGGATGGCCGACCGCGGTCACGATGACCTTCCCGCGCTTGGCCACCACGTCGAGCGCGGGGCCGATGTAGTCGCCCTCGGCGGTGTCGGTGGTGATGATGAAGCTGTCCGCCATCTGGCCGCGGGTCAGCAGCCCGATGATCGGGCCGGCCTCGGCCACGCTCTCCGCGGTGTGGGTGGCGCCGAGTTCCATCGCCTTCTGCCGCTTGAACTCGACCGGGTCGATCGCGATGATGTTCCGCGCACCGGCGATCCGGGCGCCCTGCACGGCGTTGATGCCGATGCCGCCGATGCCCATGACGACGACCGTGTCGCCCGCCTTGACCTCGGCGGTGCGCACCGCGCTGCCGTAGCCGGTCGTCACCCCGCAGCCCACCAGGGCGGCCTTGTCCAGCGCGGTGCCGTCGTCGACCTTCACCACCGACTGCCCCGGCACCACCGTGTACTCGGAGAACGTGCCGAGCAGGCACATCTGGCCGAGTCCCTGGCCGCGGGCGTGGAACCGGTAGCTGCCGTCCAGCTGCGGGCCGTTGATGAGGAACGCCCCGAGGTCACACAGGTTCTGCATGCCGCGGGCACAGTACGAGCAGCGGCCGCACGCGGGCAGGAAGCTGAGCACGACCGAGTCACCCTCGGCGACATGCTTGACCTCCGCGCCGACCTGAACGACGGTGCCGGCCCCCTCGTGCCCGCCGACCACCGGGAACGGCATCGGGATGTCCCCGGTGACCAGGTGCTCATCGGAGTGGCACAGGCCGCTCGCGGTGAGCTTGACCAGAACCTCGGTCTCCTTGGGCGGGTCGAGTTCGACGTCCTCGACCTGCCACTTCTCGTTCAAGCCCCACAGCACGGCAGCCTTGGTCTTCATGCCGTAAAAGCTACTAGAACGTGTTCTCGTTTTCTAGAGACAAGGTCAGGGGTGCTGGCTGCTGACCGAGATCACCTCGCCGGTCAGGTAGGACGCGTAGTCGCTGGCCAGGAACACCATCACGGTGGCCACTTCCCAGGGCTCGGCGGCCCGGCCGAACGCTTCCCGGCTGGCCAGCTCGGCCAGCAGCTCGGCGCTGGTCACCTTGGCCAGGAACGGGTGGGTGGCCAGGCTGGGTGCGACCGCGTTGACCCGGATGCCGTGCCCGGCCACGTCCAGCGCGGCGCACCGGGTCAGCGCCATCACCCCGGCCTTGGCCGCCGCGTAGTGCGCCTGGCCGGCCTGGGCCCGCCAGCCGAGCACCGACGCGTTGTTCACCACCGACCCGCCGTGGCCCTGCGCCACCAGCTGGCGCAGCGCGGCCCGGGTGCCGCGGAACGTGCCGGTCAGCGTGACGTCCAGCACCCGGGACCACTGCTCGTCGGTCATCTCCAGCACCGAGGCGGTGCCGCCAAGACCGGCGTTGTTGATGAACACGTCGATCCGGCCGAACCGCCGCACCGCCGCGGCCACCAGCCCGTCCGGGCCGTCCGGGTCGGTCACGTCGCACGGGTGCGACCAGACCCGGTCGCCGTAAGTCCCGGCGAGCTCGGCACACGTGCTGGCCAGCCGCCGCTCGTGATGGTCGCTGAGCACCACCTGGCCGCCCTCGTCCAGGCAGCGCCGGGCCACCGCCGAGCCGATGCCGGTGCCGGCCGCCGCGGTGATGACCACGACCTTGCCGGCCAGCAGGTCCCGCCCGGGCGGGAGGGTGGGACCGGCCACCGGCTCGCCCGGCGGCGGCAGCGCGCTCATCCGCGGGCCTGCCGGGGCAGGCCGAGCGCCTGCTCGGCGATGATGTTGCGCTGGATCTCGCTGGACCCGCCGTAGATGGTGTCGGCCCGGCTGAACAGGAACAGCCGCTGCCAGTCGTCCAGGTCGTACGGGGCGCCGCGGGCCAGCAGGGACGGCGCGCCGAGCACGTCCATGGCCAGCTCACCCAGTTCCTGATGCCAGCGGGACCAGAGCAGCTTGAGCACGGACGCGGCGGCACCCGCATCCGCGCCCACCCCAGCCAGCGTGCGGACCGCGTGCGCGTGCATCACCTCCAGGCCGATCCAGGCCCGGGCCAGCCGGTCCCGGAGCAGCGGATCATCCCGGGCCGGGCCGCGGCGGGCCTCCGCCAGCAGCCGGTCCAGTTCGCGGCGGAAGCCGACCTGCTGGCCCAGCGTGGCTACGCCCCGTTCGATGGCCAGCGTGGCCTTGGCCACCCGCCAGCCGTCACCGGCCGCGCCGACCACGTTGCCCCGGCCGGTCCGCGCCCCGTCGAAGAACACCTCGTTGAACTCGGAGGTCCCGGTGAGCTGCCGGATCGGGCGCACCGTCACCCCGGGCTGGCGCATCGGCACCAGCAGGTAGGACAGCCCGGCGCTGCGCCGCGAGCCGGGCTCGGTACGGGCCAGCACGAAGCACCAGTCGGCCTCCACGGCCAGCGACGTCCACACCTTCTGCCCGGTGATCATCCAGTCCTCCCCGTCCAGCTCGGCCCGGGTGGACACCGACGCCAGGTCCGAGCCCGCGCCCGGCTCCGAGTAGCCCTGGCACCACAGCTCGGTCACGGCCCGGATCGGCGGCAGGAACCGCTGCTGCTGCTCCGCCGTGCCGAACTTGATCAGCGTGGGACCGAGCAGTTCCTCGCCCAGGTAGCCGACCCGCGCCGGTCCCCCGGCCCGGGCGTACTCCTCATGGAAGATCACCTGCTGGGCCAGCGTGGCGCCGTGCCCGCCGTGCTCGGCCGGCCAGCCCAGGCAGGTCCAGCCGGCCTCGGCCAGCCGCCGGTTCCAGGCCACCCGCCCGGCGTGCGCCTCATGCTCCCGGCCCGGCCCGCCCGCGCCGCGCAGCCCGGCGAACTCGCCCGCCAGGTTCTCCGCCAGCCACCGCGCCACCGTGGCCCGGAACTCCTCGTCCCCGGAGCTGACCTGCACCGGCGGCTCCCCTCGGCCTGGGCGGTTGGCCAGCGGCTGGGCCCACAGTAGGCTCAGCCTACCAAGCACTTGCTTGCTCTAGGGAGCGGCTTGGTCTTCGGAGGACGGCTCAGGAGGCGCCTGGTGGAGCTGACCACCATCCCGGCGGCGCTCGCCCGCGCGGCCGCGGACTACGGCGACGCGCCCGCGCTGGCCGAGCCGGGCGGCCCCCGGCTGAGCTGGCGTGAGCTGCACGAACAGGCCACCGGCGTCAGCCGCGCGCTGCTCGCGGCCGGGCTCGGCCCAGGTGACCGGGTGGCGGTGTGGTCGCCGAACACGCATCACTGGGTGCTGGCCGCGCTCGGCGCACTCGGCGCGGGCGGCACGCTGGTGCCGGTCAGCACCCGGTTCACCGGCCACGAGGCACTCGACGTGATCAGCCGCAGCGGGGCCCGGGTGCTGTTCGTGGCGGGCTGCTTTCTCGGCACCGACCGGCTCGCCGAGTTGCGCGCCGCGGCCCGCGAAACCCTTAGCATGCCGAACGCCAGTACCCGGCCAGTGCTGGACCGTCTCGACCTAGTGGTGCGGGTGCCAATCGAACCCGCCGCCCCAGCTGATGACGCCCTCGAATGGACCGAGTTCCTGGCCCGCGCGGCCCGTGTCCCAGCAGCCGAGGCCGCGGCCCGGGCGGCCGCCGTGCAACCGGACCAGATCAGCGACATCCTGTTCACCTCGGGCACCACCGGGCAGAGCAAGGGCGCGATGAGCAGCCACCGGCAGGCGCTGGGCGTGGCCGCGGCCTGGGCCGACTGCGGCGGGCTGAACCGCACCGACCGGTACCTGGTGATCAACCCGTTCTTCCACAGCTTCGGCTACAAGGCCGGCATCCTGGCCTGCGTGCTGACCGGGGCGGTCATCGTGCCGCAGCCGGTGTTCGACGCGGCCGAGGCGATGCGGCTGATCGAGGCGGAGCGGATCACAGTGCTGCCCGGTGCGCCCACGCTGTACCAGACGATCCTGGACCACCCGGACCGGGCGAAGTACGACTTGTCCAGCCTGCGGCTGGCGGTGACCGGCGCGGCCATCGTGCCGGTGGCGCTGGTCGAACGGATGCGCCAGGAACTGAGCTTCGGCACCGTGCTCACCGCGTACGGGCTGACCGAGGCGGTGGTGGCCACGATGTGCCGGCCCGGGGACGACCCGGCGACGGTGGCCCGCACCTCGGGCCGGGCCGCGGCCGGGTTCGAGGTCCGGGTGGCCGGCCCGGACGGGCAGGGCCGGGCCCGGCCGGGTGAGCCGGGCGAGATCCTGCTCCGCGGGCCCAACCTGATGGCCGGCTACCTGGACGACCCGGCCGCGACCCGGGCCGCGATCGACCCGGGCGGCTGGCTGCACACCGGCGACATCGGCCACCTCGACGAAGCCGGTTACCTGACCATCACCGACCGGCTCAAGGACATGTACACGTGCGGCGGGTTCAACGTCTACCCGGCCGAGGTGGAGCAGGCGCTGGCCCGGCTGGACGGGGTGGCCGAGTCGGCGGTGGTCGGGGTGCCCGACCCGCGGCTGGGTGAGGTGGGCAAGGCGTTCGTGGTTACCCGCCCCGGCTATGCGCTGGACGCGGACCAGGTGGTGGCGTTCTGCCGCCAGCGGCTGGCCAACTACAAGGTGCCCAGGCAGGTGGAGTTCCGCGCGGCGCTGCCGCGCAACGCGGCGGGCAAGACGCTCAAGCGGGTGCTCAGGGAGGAAGCCGATGACCGAACCTGACGAGCCGGTTCGCTACCAGCGGCGCGGGCCGGCCGCCGTGGTCACGATGAACCGGCCGCGGTACCGGAACGCGCAGAACTCCGCGATGACCTACGCGCTGGACGCGGCGTTCACCCGGGCGGTGAACGACGATGAGGTCAGGGTGATCGTGCTGGCCGGCGCGGGTGATCACTTCAGCGCCGGGCACGACATCGGCACCCCGGGCCGGGACGTGGACCAGTCGTTCGACCGGCACGCGGTCATCTGGTGGGATCACGTCGGCAAGGCGGGCGCGGACGCCCGGTACGCCCGGGAGATGGAGGTCTACCTGGGCATGTGCCGCCGCTGGCGGGAGCTGCCCAAACCCACCATCGCGATGGTGCAGGGCGCGTGCATCGCGGGTGGGCTGATGCTGGCCTGGTGCTGCGACCTGATCGTCGCGGCCGAGGACGCGTTCTTCGCCGACCCGGTGCTCCGGATGGGCATCCCCGGGGTGGAGTACTTCGCCCACCCGTGGCTGCTCGGGCCGCGGCTGGCCAAGGAGGTGCTGTTCACCGGGGAGCGGTTCGGCGCCGACCGCGCGTATCAGGCCGGCATGGTGAACCGGGTGGTGCCCCGCGGCGACCTGGCCACGGCCACGTTCGCGCTGGCTGAGCAGATCGCCACCATGCCCGCGTTCGGCCTGATGCTGGCCAAGCGGGCGGTGAACCAGTGCGAGGACCAGATGGGCATGCGGGCGGGCATGGACAGCGTGTTCGGCCTGCACCATCTGGCCCATGCGCACAACGCGGAGACGGCGGGCGACTCGCTGGCCGGCCAGGACGCGCGCAGCATGAAGCAGGCTAACCAGTGAGCTTCCGGGCCGAGGTGCGGGACTGGCTGGCCGCGCACGTGCCGGCCATGCCGCTGCCGTCGGTGGACACGGCCGAGGGGTTCGAGCGGCACCGGGCGTGGGAGCGGGAGCTGTTCGCGGCCCGGCTGGCCGTGGTGTCCTGGCCTGCCGAGTATGGCGGCCGGGACGCGTCGCTGCTGGACTGGCTGGTGTTCGAGGAGGAGTACCACACGGCGGGTGGCCCGGTCCGGGTCGGCCAGAACGGGCTGTTCCTGCTGGCGCCGACGCTGTTCGCGCACGGCACCCCGGAACAGCGGGACCGGCTGCTGCCCCGGATGGCCCGGGCCGACGATGTGTGGGCGCAGGCCTGGTCCGAGCCGGACGCGGGCAGCGACCTGGCCGCGATCCGGGCCCGGGCCGAGCGGGTCACCGGGGGGTGGCGGCTGACCGGCAGCAAGACGTGGAGCAGCCGGGCCGCGTTCGCCGACCGCGCGTTCGGTTTGTTCAGGTCTGATCCTGGTGCGGACCGGCATCGCGGGCTGACCTACCTGATGTTCGGTCTGCGGGCAGACGGGGTGACGGTGCGGCCGATCCGGCAGCTCGGCGGCGGCACCGGGTTCGCCGAGATCTTCCTGGACGGCGCGTTCGTGCCGGACGCCGACGTGATCGGCGCGCCGGGTGACGGCTGGCGGGTCGCGATGAGCACGGCCAGCCACGAGCGCGGCCTGTCACTGCGCAGCCCGGGCCGGTTCTGCGCCGCGGCCGCCCGGCTGGCCGGGCTGTGGCAGCGGGCCGCGGACCCGGCCGACACCGGGCTGCGCGACCGGGTGGCCGACGCCTGGATCGGGGCCCGGGCCTACCAGCTGCACACGCTCGGCGTGGCCCGGCGGCTGGCCGCGGGCGGCGGGCTGGGCGCTGAATCCAGCCTGGGCAAGGTGTTCTGGTCCGAGCTCGACGTGGCGCTGCACGAGACCGCGCTGGACCTGCTCGGCCCGCACGCCGAACAGCGTGACCTGCCCGGCGAGGGCGGCCGCTGGCTGGACGGCTACCTGTTCGCGCTGGCCGGGACGATCTACGCCGGGACCAACGAGATCCAGCGCACGGTGATCGCCGAGCGGCTGCTC
>DATCUG010000334.1:0-7744 GCA_036567525.1 Streptosporangiaceae bacterium
TCCAGGCTCCTTTGTGCCTTCTGTAGCGCCTCGGCGAAGGAGCGGCCGATCGCCATCGCCTCGCCGACCGACTTCATGTGCGTGGTCAGCACCGGGTCGGCGCCAGGAAACTTCTCGAACGCGAACCGGGGCACCTTGACCACCACGTAGTCCAGCGCGGGCTCGAAGCTGGCCGGGGTCTCCCCGGTGATGTCGTTGCGGATCTCGTCCAGTGTGTAGCCGATGGCCAGCCGGGCGGCGATCTTGGCGATGGGGAACCCGGTCGCCTTGGAGGCCAGCGCGGAGGACCGCGACACCCGCGGGTTCATCTCGATGACGACCATCCGGCCGGTCTGCGGGTGCACCGCGAACTGGATGTTGCAGCCGCCGGTGTCCACCCCGACCGCGCGCACCACCGCGATGGCGGTGTCCCGCATGTGCTGGTACTCCCGGTCGGTCAGCGTCATCGCGGGCGCCACCGTGACCGAGTCGCCGGTGTGCACGCCCATCGGGTCAACGTTCTCGATGGAGCAGACCACGACCACGTTGTCGTTGCGGTCGCGCATCAGCTCCAGCTCGAACTCCTTCCAGCCCAGGATGGATTCTTCCAGCAGCACCTCGGTGACCGGGCTGGCGTCCAGGCCCGAGCCGGCGATCCGGCGCAGCTCCGGCTCGCCGCGCGCGATGCCCGAGCCCAGGCCACCGAGCGTGAACGAGGGCCGGACGACCACTGGGTAGCCCAGATCAGCCGCGGCGGCCAGGCACTCGTCCATGCTGTGGCAGATGTGGCTGCGCGGCACGTCCCCGCCCAGCCCGGTGACGATCTCCTTGAACGCGCTGCGGTCCTCGCCGGACTTGATCACGTCGATGTCGGCGCCGATCAGCTCGACGCCGTACTTGGCCAGGGTGCCGGCCTCGTGCAGGTCCACGGCCGCGTTCAGCGCGGTCTGGCCGCCCAGCGTGGGCAGCACCGCGTCCGGGCGCTCCCGGGCGATCACCTTCTCCAGCGCGTCCAGGGTGATCGGCTCGACATAGGTGGCGTCGGCGAACTCCGGGTCGGTCATGATCGTCGCCGGGTTGGAGTTGACCAGGCTGACCCGGATGCCCTCCTGGCGGAGCACCCGGCAGGCCTGGGTGCCGGAGTAGTCGAACTCGCAGGCCTGCCCGATCACGATCGGCCCCGACCCGATGACGAGCACCGACTTGAGGTCCGCGCGCCTAGGCATTCCGGCCACCCGGCGGGAGAGCGCTCACCTGTGTGCCTCCATCAGGGCGCAGAACTCGTCGAACAGGCCGGCCGCATCGTGCGGGCCGGGCGCGGCCTCGGGATGGTACTGGACGCTGAACGCCGGCGCGTCGAGCAGCCGCAGGCCCTCGACCACGCCGTCGTTCAGGTTGACGTGGCTGATCTGGGCCGGGCCGAAGTCGGTCTGGAACGGTGCGCCGTCCGCGGCGCTGGACGGCATCTCGACCGCGAACCCGTGGTTGTGGCTGGTGACGTGCACCCGGCCGGTGGCCACGTCCTTGACCGGCTGGTTCACCCCGCGGTGGCCGAAGCGCAGCTTGTAGGTGCCCAGGCCGAGGGCCCGGCCGAAGACCTGGCTGCCCAGGCAGATGCCGAACACCGGGACACCGCGGCCGAGCACGTCGCGGACCGCCTGAACCACATAGCCGAGGGCGGCCGGGTCGCCGGGGCCGTTGGAGAAGAACACCCCGTCCGGGCGGGTGGCCAGGATGTCCGCCGCGCTGCTGGCCGCGGGCAGTACGGTCACCGCGCAGCCGCGGTGGGCCATGGCCAGCGGGGTCATCGTCTTGATGCCGAGGTCCACCGCGGCCACCCGGTGGCGGACCGGGGTGCCGTCCGGCGGGCGCACCAGGTACGGCTCCGCGGTGGACACCTCCCCGGCCAGGTCGGCGCCGATCATCAGCGGGCTGGCCAGCACCCGGTCCCGCAGCCCGGCCAGGTCCTGGGTGTCCGGGCTGATCGCGGCGCGCATCGCGCCGCGATCGCGCAGGTGCCGGGTGAGCGCCCGGGTGCCGGTGATGGCGATCGCGGTGATGCCCTGGGCGCGCAGCTCGTCGTCCAGGCTGCGCCGGGCCCGCCAGCTCGATGGGATCCGGGCCGGCTCGCGGACCACGTACCCGCTCACCCAGATCCGCCCGGATTCCGGGTCCTCGTCGTTGATCCCGGTGTTGCCGATGTGCGGGGCGGTCATCGCGACGATCTGGCGGCAGTAGGACGGGTCGGTCAGCGTCTCCTGGTAGCCGGTCATCCCGGTGTTGAAGACCATCTCGCCGAACGTCTCGCCGTCCGCGCCGAACGCGGTGCCATGGAACGTGGTGCCGTCCTCCAGGAGCAGCACAGCCGGGGCCGCCATCAGGCGATCTTCCCGTCGAGCACGGTGGGCGTGCCGCGCCGGAACGTGGCCACCACCCGGCCGGGCAGGTCCATGCCGGTGAACGGGCTGTTCCGGCTGCGCGACGCGTGCGTGGCCGGGTTCACCGTGTCGCGCGCGGCCGCGTCGTACAGGGTCAGGCTGGCCGGCTGGCCGGGCGCCAGCTCCCCGCCCGCCGCGGGCAGCCGCCCGATGACCGCGGGCCGCCGGGACATCCGGTCGGCCACCCCGGCCCAGTCCAGCAGCCCGGTGTCCACCATGGCCTGCTGCACCACGCGCAGCGCGGTCTCCAGCCCGGTCATGCCGAACGCGGCCGTGTCCCACTCGGTTTCCTTGTCCTCCACCGGGTGCGGCGCGTGGTCGGTGGCGACGCAGTCGATGGTGCCGTCGGCCAGCCCCTCACGCAGCGCGGCCACGTCGGCCGCGGTGCGCAGCGGCGGGTTGACCTTGTACACCGGGTCGTAGCTAGCCGCCAGGCGGTCGGTGAGCAGCAGGTGATGCGGGGTGACCTCGGCGGTGACCCGCCAGCCCTTGCCCTTGGCCCAGCGGATGATCTCCACCGAGCCGGCCGTGGACACGTGGCAGACGTGCAGCGCCGAGCCGACGTGCGCGGCCAGCAGGCAGTCCCGGGCGATGATGGCTTCCTCGGCCACCGCGGGCCAGCCGGTCAGGCCGAGCCGGGCGGACATCTCACCCTCGTTGAGCTGCGCGCCGTCGGTGAGCCGCGGCTCCTGGGCGTGCTGCGCGATGACCCCGCCGAACGCCTTGACGTACTCCAGGGCCCGGCGCATCAGCACCGCGTCGGACACGCAGCGGCCGTCGTCGGAGAACACCCGGACCCGGGCCGCCGAGTCGGCCATCGCGCCCAGCTCGGCCAGCCGGGTACCGCCCAGGCCCACCGTGACCGCACCGACCGGGTGCACGTCGCAGTGGCCGGCCTGGCGGCCCAGCCGCCAGATCTGCTCGACCACGCCCGCGGTGTCGGCCACCGGGTCGGTGTTGGCCATCGCGTGCACCGCGGTGAACCCGCCCAGCGCGGCGGCCTGGGTACCGGTCTCGACCGTCTCGGCATCCTCCCGGCCCGGCTCCCGCAGGTGCGTGTGCAGGTCAACCAGGCCGGGCAGGGCGATCAGTCCCTCGGCCCCGATGACCTGGGCGCCGGCCGGCGCCTCAGTATCCCCGATGCTGTCGATCAGGCCGTCCTTGATGAGGATGTCCGCTGGCTCGCCGCCGAGCGGCCGCGATCCCCTGATCAGCCAGACCGCGCTCATGAGTCTCCCTCCGCCCCGCCGAGCAGCAGGTACAGCACGGCCATCCGCACGCTGACCCCGTTGGCCACCTGCTCGACGATGGTGGACCGGGCCGAGTCGGCCACCTCGGCGGCGATCTCCACGCCCCGGTTCATCGGGCCGGGATGCATCACGATGGCCTGGTCCGGGAGCTGGCCCATCCGGGTCGCGTCCAGGCCGTAGCGCCGGCTGTACTCGCGCACGCTGGGGAAGTACGCGGCGTTCATCCGCTCCTGCTGCACCCGGAGCATCATCACCACGTCGCTCTTGGGCAGCGCGGCGTCGAAGTCGTAGCTGACGCTGCACGGCCAGCTGCCGACCGCCACCGGGAGCAGGGTGGGCGGCGCGACCAGCGTCACATCCGCGCCCAGGGTGTGCAGCAGCAGGACGTTGGACCGGGCCACCCGGCTGTGCAGCACATCGCCGACGATGGTGACCCGCAGCCCGTCCAGCGCGCCGTCGGCCGGGCTGGCGCCGGCCGGCCGGCTGCTGGCCGACCGGCCGAAGTGGCGCCGGATGGTGAAGCTGTCCAGCAGCGCCTGGGTCGGGTGCTCGTGCGACCCGTCGCCCGCGTTGACCACGGTGCCGCGGACCCAGCCGGCCAGCCGCTGCGGCGCGCCCGACGCGCTGTGCCGGACGATGACCGCGTCGGCGCCCATCGCTTCCAGGGTCAGCGCGGTGTCCTTGAGGCTCTCCCCCTTGGCCACGCTGGAGCCCTTGGCCGAGAAGTTGATCACGTCGGCAGACAGCCGCTTGGCGGCGGCCTCGAACGAGATCCTGGTACGGGTGGAGTCCTCGAAGAACAGGTTGACCACGGTCCGGCCACGCAGCGTGGGCAGCTTCTTTATCGGGCGGTCCGAGATGTGCGCGAGCTCGTCGGCGGTGTCCAGGATGAGCAGGGCGTCGTCCCGGCTCAGGTCGCCCGCGGAAATCAGGTGGCGGTTCATCCGCGGCTCCGGCTGGCATCCCGGCCCAGCAGCACCGCGTCCTCGCCATCCACTTCGGCCAGCATGACCCGGACCACCTCCTGCTTGGACGTCGGCAGGTTCTTGCCGACATAGTCGGGCCGCACCGGCAGCTCGCGGTGGCCGCGGTCGATCAGCACCGCGAGCTGGACGGCCCGCGGGCGGCCCAGGTCGTTCAGCGCGTCCAGCGCGGCGCGCACGGTGCGGCCGGAGTAGAGCACGTCATCGACCAGCACCACGATCGTGCCGTCGATGCCGCCTGCCGGGACCTCGGTCCGGCCCAGCGCGCGGGCCGGACGGAGCCGCAGGTCGTCGCGGTACATGGTGATGTCGAGGGAACCGTGCGGCACGGGCCGCCCCTCGACCTGCTCGATGCGTTCGGCCAGCCGCCGGGCCAGCTGGACGCCACGGGTGGGGATGCCGAGCAGAACGACATCGGCGCCACCGTCGGTTCGTTCCAGGATCTCGTGTGCGATCCGGGTCAGCGCCCGCCTGATCTCCTCAGGCTCCAGGACAACCTTCCGGCTGGCCGTGGTGGGGCTGCTGGCTGGGGGCGGATCGCCGTCCGGGGCTGAAGCTGGGTTGCTGGCCAGCTCGGGGTGCCCGGGGGCAGGGTTTACCGCAGGCAACGGCACGGACCTCCTTTCCCGCCTCACGGGACGGGCTTTAAAGGACGATCTGTCCCGGACACCGTACCAGCAGCGGCTACGTGACATGCGCATACGCGCCGGCCACGGTCAGGTCAGCTACCGGGGCGGCCGTCCTGGCGCCCGTCCGGCCGGGCCGGATACCCGGACTGGATACATGGCGCCGGCTCGCGTGTGGATTGGGTAACGATGAGTGATTCGTGTCACACTGAAGGCACGCGGGCTCGCGACACTGTCCGCAGGCCGCCCTGGGCGGCCCCGCTGGATAGCTAGCCGGCCTGCACCGCCGGGCTTTCCGGCGGCTGCGTCACCTGGCCTGAGTCAGGTGCGCCGCATCGGACGCAAGAGACGAGACGCGTAAGTTGACCCGCTTTTTGCTATTCGGCTTGACCTGGTCGCTGTTGCGGCCTACCGTCACTGTCCGTAACCAATTACTGAAAGCGACGACTGGCCGGGGGGCCGACGACAATGCCATCTGAATACGCCAAGACTCTCGGTGCAAGGCTACGAGCCATCCGTACCCAGCAAGGGCTGTCCCTGCACGGGGTCGAGGAGAAGTCCCGCGGCCGGTGGAAGGCCGTGGTGGTTGGCTCCTACGAGCGCGGCGACCGCTCGGTGACCGTGCAGAAGCTGGCCGAGCTGGCCGAGTTCTACGGCGTGCCGGTGTCCGAGCTGCTGCCCGGCGACGCCACGCCCGCCCCACTGGCGCCATCGCCCAAGCTGGTCATCGACCTGGAGCGGATGGCCCAGCTGCCCAAGGACAAGGCCGGCCCGCTGGCCCGCTACGTCGCGACCATCCAGAGCCAGCGCGGCGACTACAACGGCCGCGTGCTGTCGATTCGCCAGGAAGACCTGCGTTCACTGGCGGTCATCTACGACAAGTCGCCGCTCGACCTCACCGAAGAGCTGATCAGCTGGGGCGTGCTGGACTCCGAGGCACGAGGCGCCGTCGAGGCGTTCTGACCCCTGGGCGGTCCCCCTGGCAGGTGGCCTGCTGGCCGATGGCTAGCAGGCCACTACCTTTCTGTCTCAGCCAGCTCAGCGGGCTCAGCCGCCCCGGCCGGCTGAGTGAGCCAGCCGGGCCGGGTCAGCCCGCCGGGCGCAGCGGCAGCGGCGACTGGCTGGGCAGTCCCAGCGCCTCCTCGGCCAGCGAGAGGAACGTCCCCGCGTCACGCAGCAGATCATCGGCTTCCCGTGCGGTTACCGCCCGGGTCAGGCCCGCTTCCGCGGCGGCCCGCTTGCCCGCGCCTGCCGCGAAGAACGCGGACCACTCGGAGAGCGCAGGCTCCACCCGGGGCAGTAGCTCCCAGACACTGCGCGGCGCCTTCCGCCGGGGCGCAGGCACCGGGCCCGTCTTGACCGTGACAATCGCCGCCGCCGCGCGCAGCGCGGCCAGATGGGCGGCGACATACCGGGCACCAGGCCCGGACTCATCCGCCGCGGCGGCCAGCCCGCGGCGGGCAGACTCGATGAGCGAGAGCGCTGAGGGCGCAACCCGGCAGCGTGGCTGGGCTGGCCGTACTGAAGCGACCGTGCTCATGGCCCTCCTTCCGTCCGGAGCCGGGCCGGGCGAGACGCTTCCCCACGCATCGCCCGGCCCGTAGCCAGCCGCCCCAGGATGGGACGGCCGACCGCCTTCGAATTTATTCGAACATAGATTCGGCTGCAAGTCCAGCTGTTTGCAGCTGAGTTCGAAGGTACCGGCTGGGTCTGACAAAACCGCCGGGCGGCGCGGGCCGGGCCCTGCCGCGGCGAACAGCGCTCGCGTACGCTAGCCCGGGTGCGCGCCGGACCTGAGCTGCTGGACATCGGCAAGGCGCGCTTCCTCGCGGAACTCGACACCCTGGTCGAGGTGTACGCGGCGGCGATGCGCCCGCCGCGCGAGCAGGTGCCCGGCCGCCGGGCGATCATGGAGCGGCACACCCAGTTCCCGTCGTTCCGGGCCGTGGTGGTGCTCGCCCCGGGCACCGGGGACGGCCCGCCGCCCGGCAGCGTCCGGCTGCCGATCATCGCGTTCAGCTACGGGTTCCACGGGGCGGACGGGCAATGGTGGCATGACCTGGTGCGCAGCGCGCTGACCAGGATGGGCGGCTACGACCTGGCGCAGACCTGGCTGGGCGACTCGTTCGAGGTGGCCGAGGTGCATGTGCACCCGGACTACCAGGGCCGGGGCATCGGCCGCCGGATGGTCCCGGCGCTGCTGCACCCGCGGCTGGAGCGCACCGCGCTGCTATCCACCCAGGACGCGGACACCCGGGCCCGCCGGCTCTACCGCGGCCTCGGCTTCGGTGACCTGCTCACCGGCTACCGGTTCCCGGGCACCGACCCGCCGTACGCGGTGATGGGCGCGGTACTCCCGCTGCGGCCTGGTGCAGCGCCGCCGCCCAGGTCTAACCCGCCGCCCCGGTCCAGCCCGCCGCCCCGGCCGTCCCGCGGCTGACCGCCGCCGCGGTCTAGCCCGCCGCCCC
>DATCUG010000335.1:0-5027 GCA_036567525.1 Streptosporangiaceae bacterium
GTTATCCGGCCGCCGGTCCAGGCCACACCGCGCAGGACCCAGTAGCCAAGTACGACGGCGCTGGCCAGGAGCCGGGTCAGCAGCCGCCGGGATGGAACGTGCAGCCGCTCCGCATCCCAGATCTTCTCGCCCGCGGTGAGCCGGGTGAAGATGGCCAGCATGGCCGCCAGTTTGGGATCTGACCGGCGCAAGGCATGATCGATATGCCTGAGCTGCCATTGCTGGCGATATGGGAGGCTCATCTAGTCCTCCTGTGGTTCCCGAGGTAATTTTGTCGCTGCCACTACCCATCGTATTACGATATAAACGCTATCTCTGGCCAGGCCGCTGACCTCTGGCGCGCCTGGCACTGGCCCCGCGTGGCGGAGCTGTAGAGTATCGGAAAGCGATACACTTGCTTGATGACTTTCCGCTGGGTGTCCGCGTATTAGCCTGGCGTCCACATATGCGTCGCGTCACGAGAAGGATGGGGTGTCATGCCCGAGCTGTGGACCGAGGACCAGGCCAGCCCTGCACCCGCGGATTTCCAGCATCTGCTGGCGTTCCGGGTGAGCCTGCGCCAGTTCCAGCACTGGAGCGAGACGCAGGCTCGCTCGGTCGGCCTGACCCAAGTCCAGCATCAGCTCATGGTGGCGATCAAAGGCCATCCCGGCCGCCTGCCGCCGACGATCGGTGACCTGGCAGCGTACCTGCTGCTCCGGCACCACAGCACGGTGGAGCTGGTGGACCGGGCTGAGGTGGCCGGGCTGGTCCGCCGCATGGCTGATCAGGATGACGCCCGGGTGGTCCGGGTCACCCTGACCGCCAAGGGGAACCGGCTGGTCATCCAGCTGACCAAGGCCCACCTGGCCGAGCTGCGCAAACTGGCGGTCACGCTGAACGAGCTCACGCCGGGCGTGGTGGCCGAACAGCACCTCGCCCAGGCCGTCGACCGGACCAGCTAACCGGATCACGAAATCAGCCCGTTTATATCGTTCTGCGATGGGTAGCCGCGCTGGCACGTCGGTGCTGGTCACCGGGCCGGATCGGTAGGTGCATGCACCCGGGGGAGGACGGTTATGCGCAGGTGGTTCTGGCGGACAGTATCCAGTCATCGCCTGCAGACCCGGGGTACGGAACTATTTCTGCTGGTCGCGCTCGCGGTGTTCCTCGAGCTGGCGGCCGGGACCGGGCTGGCCTATCTGGCCGGGTTCGACAAGGTCCGGGGGGTGCTGGGCCACTTCCAGTGGCCCTGGCTGCCGGGGCTGCTCGGCGCCCTGATCATCTCGTTCGCTGGCTACTACTACGCCTATTGGGGCATCTTCCGCGTCGAGGGCGGGCCGACGCTGCGGACCAGGCAGATGCGCGCCGTGGTGGCCGCGGGCTTCGGCGGGTTCCTCGCGCACGGCGGCGGCGCGCTCGACCAGTATGCGCTGGAAGCGGCGGGCGCCGACGAGCAGGAGGCCAAGGTGCGGGTGTCCGGGCTGGCCGGCCTGGAGCACGGCGTGCTGGCCATCGGCGGCACCGCTACGGCCATCGCGGTACTGGCCATGGGGCGCAGCCTGCCGCCGGCCGATTTCACCATCCCGTGGGCGGTCATCCCGATTCCCGGCTTCCTGGTCGCGTTCTGGCTGGCCGAACGTTACCGGGACCGGTTCAGCGGCCGGCCGGGATGGCGGGGCCACCTGGGCACGTTCCTCGACTCGATCCACATCATCCGGGAACTGTTCGTGCGGCCCCGGCGCTGGTGGCCGGCGCTGGCCGGGATGGCCCTGTTCTGGGCCACGGACGCGTTCGCCTGCTGGACGGCACTGGCCGCGTTCGGCTTCCAGATGGACGCCGCCGCCCTGTTCGTCGGCTTCGCCACCGGGATGGTCTTCACCCGCCGCACCGGGCCGCTGGCCGGCGCCGGGGTGCTCGCTCTCGTGCTGCCCCTCACCATCTGGTACTCGGGTGCCCCGTTCGCCGTGGCCATCGTCGGTGTCTTCGCCTACCGGATCCTGGCCCTGCTGCTGCCCATGCCGCTGTCCCTGGCCGCGCTGCCCACGCTGCGCCGGATGGGTGAGCACCGCCTCCCGGAGGCCGAAGGCATCGCCCGGCGGCCGGACGAGCCCGGTCTGCGCCGCACGGCCTGACTGGAGTCAGTCCCCGAGGATGCGTACCTGGCTGTACGCGATCCACTGCTGATGCAGCGTGTCACGGTCCCGCGGCGCGGCGCGGCGCGCATACTCGGCCAGGGCGGTGTCCACGCAGCTTAGCTGGCTGCGCGCGGCGTCGGCGGCCGCGCGGACGGCCAGCAGCCACTCCCGCGATCCCGGTGGGTGCAGCTCAGCTTCCCGCAGTGTTTCGCGGAGGTCGGCGCCGTCCGACTCGGCCTGGCTGATGGCCTGGCCGGCCGCCGGGCTGACTGCGGCCAACGGCAGGAAGCAGATCTCTTCTACCACGTCCAGGTGGGCCTCCAGCAGAGCAGCCAGAACGGCCCAGGACTGGCTCAGCCGGCCGGCCGGGCCCGGGCCGTCGAGGCCGGCCTCCGCTAGTGCATCGTCCAGCTCGCCGAGCAGGCGGCGGATGCGCGCATGCTCGCGCCGGATGACGGCAGCGATGTCGGTCACCGCTGAACCCCCTTCCCTGTCGCCGCGTGACAGGGCGGACTGCTGCCCACGGCTCGCGGACTCATGCACACCCGCGCGAAGTATGCGGTTGGCTGCCCGGCGCGCCCCCGGCTTTGCTGACCCGGCCGGTCGTATCGTGATACGATAAGACTGGTCGCCAGCCGAAGGAGCTTCCCTGCCCCCTCGGGGGCAGGGAAGCCTGCCACGTCTGCAGAATGGCCTCGCCATGAAGCGATATAAATACCAGGCTTTGGTTACGCTGCTGGGGCGGGATGCTAATGGCCACCCCGCGCCGCTGCCCAGCCCTTCCTGCCGGATGGTGGTCCGGGCCACGGACCACGAAACGCATGCCACGAAATTGTTCAGCGCGCTGGTCAGTGCCACCGGAGAGCCGGTGGTGGGTGACTCGCACGTCATCGTGACAGTCACCCTGCTGAGCGACGGCGTGGGAGACTGCCTGACCGGGGGCGAGGAGTTCACCCTATGGCGCGGAACTGACCTCGGCCGTGGGGTGATAACGCGCCGCGTTTTCGTTTGAATGCCGCTATTCAGGTATGCCACACAATGGCCGTGGGACTTATTTTAAGAATGCGCGGCAGCTCCCTGGGTCAGCCCGGACGTGAGGTTGACCAGTCCGGTGATCAGCGCAGCGTCTGGGGTGCTGCCTGGCCCCGGGCGGCGGAGGGCTGGGCGGGCTGACCGGGCGGGCACTGGCGTTCGGCATCATGCTGGTTTCGCTGGCGGCGGGCGTGCCGGATGGATGCCACGGCCACCACGGCTAGCACGGTGATGATGAACGCTGGGGAGGCCCAGGGCGGCACGGTGTAGACGTCGGCCAGCAGCAGTTTGGCCGCGACCGCGGCCAGGATCACGGCCAGGCCGGGGCGCAGGTAGCGGAACTGAGCCGTCGCGCCGGCCACCAGGAAGTACAGCGCCCGCATGCCGAGCAGCGCGAACACGTTCGAGGTGTAGACCACGAACGGGTCGGTGGTGACGGCCAGGATGGCCGGAATCGAGTCCACCGCGAAGATCACATCGGTGGTCTCGATCACGATCAGGGCCAGCAGCAGCGGCGTGACCAGCAGCCGGGTCCCGTCGCGGACCAGGAACCGCTGGCCGTGCAGCCCCTCGGTGGTGGGCAGGACCCGGCGCAGGGCCCGCACGGCCAGGTTGCGCTGCGGCTGCGGGTCCGGCCCGCCGCGCAGCATCTTCACGGCCGCGACCAGCAGGATCGCGCCGAAGAAGTAGATCACCGGGTGGAACGAGTCGAGCAGCCGGACCCCGGCCATGATGAACCCGGCCCGCATGACCAGTGCGCCGACGATGCCGAGCATCAGCACCCGGTGCTGGTAGCGGGCGGGGATGGCGAACGCCGCGAAGATCACGGCGAAGACGAAGATGTTGTCCAGCGACAGGCTTTTCTCGATCAGGTAACCGGCCAGGTAGGCCTGGGCCGGGCCGCCGCCCTGCCACAGCCAGAGCAGGCCGCCGAAGCCCAGCCCGATCATCACCCAGACCCCGGTCCAGACCGCCGCTTCGCGCAGCGCCACCTCGTGCGCCCGGCGGTGCAGCACCAGCAGGTCCACCGCCAGCATGACCACGACGAACGCGGCGAACGCGGCCCAGCCCCAGGCCGGCACGGCTACCTCTGTCATCCAGTCGCTCCATAGGTCAGCGGCCACGCCGGGCGCGGCCTGCCGGATCATCGGGCACCAGCCAACCGGGCCGATCTGGAACCGCCGTGCCGCCGCCGTGGAGACCTGGTGGAGGCCCTCATCTCCACCCGATATCCACACCGTCTCCGACTGGCGTGCGGCTGGTTGCGGTGAGCTGTGACCATCAGCGGCTTGGCCTACGGAGGTTGCTCATGGGGACGCTCAGCACGTACGCGCTGGACGTCGGCTCGGTGCTGTCGTACCTCGTGGCCGTGCTGGTCCCCGCGCTGGACGCGCTGCTGCCCTGGCTGCCGAGCGAGTCGGTGATCATCGCGCTGGGCGCGGTGACGGCGGGCAGCACCGACCCGCGGATCGGGGTGCTGGTGGTGCTGGCCGCGTTCGGCGCCTTCCTCGGTGACAACGCCGCCTACCTGGTCGGCAAGCGGTTTGGCCCGGCGGTGGACCGGCGGCTGTTCCGCGGGGAGAAGGGCGCGCGGCGGCGGGCCTGGGCGCAGCGGTCGCTGGGCCACTACGGCATGCGCCTGATCATCCTCTGCCGGTTCATCCCCGGCGGGCGCACCGCGGTGACGCTGACCTGCGGCGTGATCGGCTACCCCCGGCGCAGGTACCTGACCGCCACCGCGTGTGCCGGGATCCTGTGGGCCAGCTACGCGTTCTTCCTCGGCCGCCTGGGTGGGCAGCTCTTCGAGGACCAGCTGTGGCTCGGCCTGCTGCTCGGCCTGGGCCTGGGGCTGGCGGTCAGCGTGCTGACCGAGGCCGG
>DATCUG010000336.1:0-9533 GCA_036567525.1 Streptosporangiaceae bacterium
CACCCCGCCGGGGCCGGCCGACCGCGCGACGACCGGCAGCGCGGCCAGGTTAGGTTTGGAGCCGACCCGGATCTGGAAGTGCGCGCCAAGGGCTGGGCCCAGCCTGACCCGGACCTTGTTCACGGTGATCCGGTGCCCCATGTCCAGCAGCAGGCCGACGCCGGGATACAGGTTGCCGAACCGGGGTGTGGTGTACCAGTCGGTGTGCCACGCCGTGCCGGGATTGCCATCCACGGCCAGCCCGGCGTCCTGCGGATCGTCGCCCGGGCGGCCGAACGCGCCGAACGGGCGGACGTGCGCCGCCTGCAGGTTCTGCAGCGAGGGGGCCGGAGCCGGGGTGGTCGCGGTGGGGGCGGCCACACTGACCGGCCGGCCCGGGCCAAGGCTCAGCGTGACCGGCCCCGCGGGGTGCGCGGGCAGCGGGTTCTTCCCGTCTACGGTCAGCCGGACCCCGTCTGGGTCGGACAGTTTGAGGTGCACCGCGCGGTGCAGCGTGTAGGTGATGGACGTGCCCGCCGCGGCGTAGGAGCGGGACAGGTAGTGGCCGTCCGGGGTGGTGAATTCCACCGAGGTGCCGTGGCTGGTGGTCAGATGGACGACCACCGACTGGCTGGCCTGGTCCGCGGCCGGCCTGCCGCCGGATGCGCCGCTGGCGCTGCCGCCGGCCGGGGCGGGCGCGGCCGCGCTGGGCGCCGGGCCTGGCCCGCTGCCCAGGCCCCCGGCGAGCAGATAGCCACCCACCCCGAGCACGACCACCACGACGGCCGCGATGACCAGGCCAGGGCTCAGCCGGGGCCGTCGCGGTGGCTGGGACATGGCCACCAGCTCGTCGATGCCGGTCGCCGCGATCGGGCCAGTCGGGTGGTGGCCCTGGTCGTACTCCCGGATCAGCGGGCCGGGATCGGCGCCGACCACTTCAGCGATGCTGCGGATATGGCCGCGGGCGTAGAAGTCGCCGCCGCAGCCGGAGTAGTCGTCGGCCTCAATGCCGCGGATGATGACCGGCCTGATCCGGGTCTGCTCACTGACCTGGTCGATACTGAGGCCGGCCTGGTCGCGTGCTTCCGCCAGGGCCTCGCCGATGCTCACCGCCGTGCCTCCACCGCCCTCCGGACCGCGCGCCGCTAGGGGGTGCGGGTGCGCCGCCGGTCATGCCCGTTTCATCACCCCTAATCTTGCCCCGGGAACCGCCCGTGCATCCCCGGACGGGGCCATTGGTTGCGTCCATCATCGCTGGTGAGCATGGCCGAAACTGGCAACCAGGCCAGTTCGGCGCGTCGCGCCACCTGGTGCTGGTGATCAGCGGCGGGACCCTGTGGCATCTTCTTCCCCAGCAATGGGCACCCGCGGATAATCAACTCCAAGCTCAGCTGACCCACAGCCGGGCAGGCCCGGGCGGCCAGGGGGTGGGCGTGGCTGAATTCACCGAGGTGTCGGGCATCCGCCTGGCCTATGACGTCGCGGGCGGCGGCGAACCGCCGATCGTGTTCGTGCACGGCTGGGGCGGTGACCGGTCGTATTTCGCCCCGCAGACCGAGTTCTTCGCGGCTGAGCACACGGTGCTGGCCCTGGACCTGCGCGGGCACGGCGAGAGCGGCCAGCCCGCGCCCGCCGCCGCCCGCTACGACGTTGACGTGCTGGCCGATGACGTGCTGGCCGTCGCGGACACGGCCGGGCTGCGCCGCCCGGTGCTGGTCGGGCACAGCCTGGGCGCCCTGATCGGGCTGTCCTGCGCGGCCCGGCCCGGAGCGCTCAGCGCGCTGGTCATGGTGGACCCGGCGCCGATCACCAACGAGCGGGCCAAGTCGTATTTCCGGGAGTCAGTAGCCGCGGTCCGCGCCGACGCCGACCGCTCGTGGCGGACCTCGTTCGCCCACGGGTTCTTCCTGCCCACCGACACGGCGCGCCGGCCGGAGATCATGGCCGGGTTCCCGGCCGGGGATCCGGATATTGCGGCCGCCGTGCTGCTGGCCATGGGCGAGTTCGACGGGACGGGCGCGCTCAGCCGGGCCACCGTGCCGGTGCTGTCCATCGGCTCGGCTCACCCGGCCAATTCCGCGGCCGACCTGCGTGCCGCCTGTCCCGCGATCACGATTGGCCAGACGGTCGGCTCCGGTCATTTCAACCAGCTCGAAGTTCCGGGCCAGGTCAATGCCATGATCGCGAAATTCCTGGCCCTCCATGCCGCCGGTATCCGTCCTGAGTGAGTGGTTTATCCGGCTGGCCGCAGGCAATGCTGGCCGCGGAGCGGACAACCATTCTCTGGGAGGAGCCTGTGCGCAAGACACTGCTGTTAGCCGCCGCTCTCATGCTGGCGGCGATGGGGCCCGCGAGCGGGATCGCCGCCACGTCCCCGGCGACAGCCGCTTCCGGGCCATGCGGCACGACCAGCACCGTGCCCAGCTACCAGCACGTCATCTGGATCTGGATGGAGAACCACAGCCTGAGCGACATCATCGGGAACACGTCCCAGGCGCCGTACCTGAACACGCTGGCCGGCGAGTGCGGGCTGGCCACCAACTACCACAACATCTCGCACCCGAGCCTGCCCAACTACCTGGCCGCCACGTCCGGGCTGAGCATGAGCCAGCTCCCGCCCCTGTCCTACCAGGACTGCGGCGTCTCATCGAGCTGTGACACCTCGGCGCCGAGCATCTTCGGCCAGGGCGAGACGTGGCGGGCTTACCAGGAGTCGATGCCGTCCAACTGCTACCAGAAGAACTCCGGCGAGTACGTCATAAGGCACGACCCACCGCCGTATTTCACGTCGCTGTCCGGCTGCGCCACCAACGACGTGCCCTACCGCCAGCTCGCCACCGACCTGGCCAACAACACGCTGCCCGCGTTCTCGTTCATCACGCCGAACCTGATCGACGACATGCACGACGGGACGATCGCGCAAGGGGACAGCTGGCTGGCCAGCAACCTGCCCACGATCCTGAACAGCGCCGCCTACCAGGGCGGGCACACCGCCGTGTTCATCACCTGGGATGAGGGCTCGGGCGGGTCGGCCGAGGAGAGCTGCGCGGCCAATACCTCGGACAGCAGCTGCCGGGTAGCCATGATCGTCATCAGCCCGAGCACCCCGGCCGGTGTCACGTCGGCCACCCTGTTCAACCACTACTCGCTGCTGGGCACGGCCGAGCAGTTGCTCGGCCTGGCCAAGCTGGGCCAGGCCGCGTCCTACCCGACGCTGGTCTCCGCGTTCAGCCTCTGACGGTCTGAGCCGGTGCTCCGCCGCTGGACCGGTGGTCCGCCGCTGGACCGTGTCGTTACACCGTGTCGCTACACCGTGCGGCGGAGCACCGCGACGACCTTGCCCATGATCTCCGCGCTGTCGCCCGGGATCGGCGGGTAGGCCGGGTTGTGCGCCATCAGCCAGCACTGGCCGTCCTCGGCCTGCTGATACGTCTTGACCGTGGCCTCGTATTCGATGCCGTCGATGAGTGCGGCCACGATGTCCCCGCTGGTCACCTTGTCCTGCTGCCGGATGATCACATAGTCGCCGTCGGTGATGCCTGCGTTGATCATGGAGTCGCCGGCCACCCGGAGCATGAACAGGGTGCCGTGGCCGACGATCTTGCGCGGCAGCAGGAACGTGTCCTCCACTTCCTGCTGGGCGGTGATCGGCACACCGGCCGCGATCCGCCCGATCAGCGGCACAGGGACCGGGTGGTCCGCGTCGGCCAGGCCCGGCGCCGCGCCCGGCTTGGCCGGGGGCGCGGCCTGCGGCTTGGCCGGGGCAGCGTCAGTCCCGGCTGGGGACGGCGGCGCCGCGTCCTGGCCGGTGGGCAATTCCACCGTGGTACGCGGCAATCCCCGCCCCCGGCTCAGATAGCCCTTCTTCACTAATGCCGATAGGTGGTACGACACCGTGGACTGGCTGGACAGCCCGACCGCCTGGGCGATCTCACGCAGCGAGGGCGGATAGCCGCGGCGCTGTACGGATTCCCGGATGTACTCGAGGATCGTCACCTGCCGCGGGCTGATGGACTCGCTGCGGCCTGATTGGCTCGGCGCATCCGCACTGGTCATGTTCGGCTCACCGCCCGGCTGCCCACCCTCATAGGTTGAGTGCACCATTATTCCCAGCCGCTTACCAGTCATGATCAAGTCTTGGCTGGTGCCGGCGCTGACTAGCGCAGCGGCAGCAGGCCGGCGCTGGTCGGGCGGAAACCGCAGCTGTCCCAGTAGAACGGGCCCAGGCCGGGCTCGAAGTCGACGTGCAGCCACGTACAGCCGGCCGCCCGGGCCTGCTCAGCCGCCACCGCGACCAGCCGGGTCCCGGCGCCCTGGTGCCGCAGCCGCGGGGCGACCACGGTGTCCAGCAGGAACGCGTGCGAGCCGCCGTCCCAGGCCACGTTCACGAAACCGGCCAGCCCGGCGTCGTCCCGCGCGCACACCCAGCCCAGGCTGTGCCGGAGCTGGGCCTGCCAGTCGTGCTCCCGGGCCGGCTGGCCGAACCCGGCCGCGTGCAGCGCGCTGAGCTCGTCGTTGCCGACCGGTCCCCGCCATTCATAGCTGACCACCGGGTTACGGTATGGCGCGCCGGGCCGCGCCGGTGCCAGCATCCGGTCATGGACATGACGCTCCGGTGCGAGATCTTCCCGGCCGATCTCGACGTCACGATCGACTTCTACCAGCGCGTGCTCGGCTTCCAGCTCATCGACGACCGCCGCGGCGAGGACTACATATCCCTGCGCCGCGGCGCGGTGCAGGTCGGCGCGGTCAAGGCCACCCTGCCGAACGCCACTGCCGCCCGGCGGCCGCCAGCCGGCCTGGAACTGGTGCTGGAAGTGGACGACGTCGCCGCCGAACGGGACCGGGTGCTGGCGGCCGGCTGGCCGCTGGACGACGATCTGCGCGATCAGTCCTGGGGGCTGCGCGACTTCCGCATCCTCGATCCGGACGGGTACTACTTGCGCATCACCAACCGCGCGGGCTGAGTGCGGCAGTCGCGGGTGGTGGCGTTCGGTGGAAGTTAGAGGTTGGACGGGATGAGGTGCGCTTCCGCGCCGACCGGAACGAAGCCGGCCGCGAGGAATGCCCGGACGCTGGCCGCGTTGGCCGGGGAGATCTGCGCCCACAGCGGGGTGCCAGGCGGCACCAGGTGCCGGGCCGCGGCGGCCAGGGCGCGGCCCAGCCCGTGACCGCGGCGGCCTGGGTGCACCTCGACCGATGCCTCCCAGCGGCCCGCGATGCCCCGGCCGAGCAGCACCACCCCGCCGTCCGCCCGCCAGGCCCGGACGTCGTCGCGGTAGCGGACGGCGCGGGCGATGCGCGGATGGGACCGGGCCGGCTCGGCGGCCAGCGCGAGCGGCGGCGGCCCGGGGCAGGGGGTGGCGGTGCACAGCATGTCGATGGTGTGCATCTCGCGGCCGGTGTGCTGGCACAGTGCCTGCAGGAAGGCCGGGCTGAGTGGCGCGGCCAGGTCCCCGGCCGGCAGCTGGGCGGTCACCCAGGCCGGGTCGGCGTCAGCGAACACGACCGCGTGCGCGGTGAACCCGAGCACGCCCGAGTCGCGCGGCGACGGCGCGGGCACGACCGTGACCCCGCCATCCGCGGGCGGGAAGCGGCCCGCGGCCACCTCGGCCAGCAGGCCGGCCAGCTGCTGATCAGGCATGCGGCCAATCTTGCCGTGCTCAGCCGGGTGGGTGGGGCTGGCCTCAGCCGGGTGGCAGGCAGGCGGTCAGCGCGGCCGCCTCGGCGTGCAGGCCGGCCGCCAGCTCGTCTACGTCATCCAGCAGGGTCGGGTCGGCGACCAGGCCGAAGTTGAGCGTGTCGGCCAGCGACACCACCGCGATGCGCAGCGCGTGGTGCGCGCCGATCTCGGCCAGCGAGTACATGGCCAGCACCGGCCGCCCGAGCACCCGCACCGGCTGGCGCGGACCGGGCACGTTGGACACGTTCAGCGCGAAGGAGCGGGCGTGCGACAGCACCCGCTCGGCGAAGTGGCCCAGCGGCGGAACGCGGGCCAGCTGGCGCATGCACGCGTCCAGGTGCTGGGCGTCGTGGCCCTGCTTGCGGAGCTTGGTGGCGTGCTGGATGGTGGCCAGCCGGTCCAGCGGTGCTTCCGCGCCGAGCGGCAGGTCCAGGCAGAAGAACGAGTCGCGGTTGCCGGCATCGGCGTCCGGTCCGTGACCGGTGTGCGGAACCGCGTTGTGCAGGCTGACCGGCACTTTGACCCGGACCTCGCCGAGGTGGCCGTGGTGGGCCTCCAGCCAGCGGTGCAGCCCGCCGGCCACCACGCTCAGCACGGCGTCGTTGACCGTCGCCCCGCCGGTGGCGTGGCCCACCCGGCGCAGCGCGGCCAGCCCGGCGGTGCTGAACGCGACCGACCGGCGGGCGTCGATGTGCCCGTCGAACGGCGACCGGTGCCACGGCTGCGGCGCTTCGCGGGCGGCCGACCGCAGGTCGCTGAGCAGGTGCAGGCGGCCGGTGGTGGCCGATCCGGGGGGCCCCTGGTGCGGGTGCGGGCCGCCGGTGTCGCGGGGCGGGCTGGCCGGCGCGTCGTCCCACAGCACCGCCCTGGCCATGGCCATCGCACTCATCCCCGTCGGCCAGCGCGTGGTGGATGCGCCAGACCAGCGCGCTGCGGCCGCCAGCCAGCCCGGGTATCACGTCGATCCGCCACAGCGGCCGGGACCGGTCCAGGTGCTGAGCGAAGATGCCCGCCACCGCGTTCCGCAGCCCGGCGTCGTCACCCGGCCCGGCCGGGCCGGACTCCACCACGTGAGCGGTCAGGTCCAGCTCCGGGTCAGGTACCCACCAGGGCTCGCCGTCCCGTTCGGCCAGCCGCAGCCGCAGCCGGGGCGCGCGGTCCAGCCGCCCGGCGATCGAAGCCCGCAGCTGGTCCGCGTCGAGCTGGCCGTGGACCAGGACGACCTTGCAGGTGTGCCCGGCCACGGTCGCGTTCTCCAGGGCGAGGATGCTCAGGTCCTCGCGGGACAGGCGCTGCGCAACCGGCACGGACGACGCACCCCCCGACGCCTCAGTCCGTTCTGCCGCGGGCGCCGTTTACCCCCCGGCCGCCCGCGTGGCAGCAACTATACGTTGCGCTGGTCAGGGGCTGATCAGGGGCCGGTCAGGTCCCCGGGGCGCAGCTGGAACACCTGCAGCCGCAGGTTGTGATACTTCTCGGTCTCGCCGACCCACTCCATGCCCATCCGGCGGACCATGGCCTCGGCCCGCTTGTTGGTCGGCCGGACCAGCGCGATGACCTGTTCGATGCCCTGGTCGAACGCCCACCGGGCCAGCGCGAGCCCAGTCTCGGTGGCGTAGCCGTGACCCCACGCGGTGGGGATGAGCTGCCAGCCGATCTCGAACTCGTCGTCCGGCGCCAGCGGCAGCAGCGTGGCCCCGCCGATCAGGCGCTGGTCCGCGCGCAGTTCGACCGCCCACCGCCCGGCCGGGGTCAGCAGCCGGGCACCTTCGGCGATCCACTGCTGCAGGACCAGCCGCATCGCGGCCGGGTCCGGGACGGTGTCCATTTCCGGGACCAGCCACCGGGCGACCTGGCCATCGCCGTAGGCGGCCAGGGCGGCCTCGGCGTCGTCCGGTGTCCACGGCCGCAGGACGAGGCGTTCGGTGACCAATCGCTGCACCATGGGGACACGATAACCGGCCTGTGGCAGCAGGGATTACCGTGGGCCGGTGACGGTATGGATGCCATTGTTGAGCGCATTCTGACGAGCTACGACAGCATCACCGTGGGAGCCAGCGCGGCCGGCGGCTGGTCCGCCGGCCAACGCGCGCCGGCCGCCAGGTGCAGGCCCGGGGTCAGCGCCGGGCGTCGCTCAGCGCCGGGCGCTCTTTCTTAGCCGAACGCCAGTTCCCGCGGCCCGGCCTGAGCAGGATCCCGGTGATCGCGGCGGCGGCCAGGACCAGGCCCACCCCGACGCTGAAGGCCAGGCGATAGCCGCTGGTGAGGGCGGGCCCGCTGGCCAGCCCGGCGGCCCGGGCGGCAGCCGCGTGGCTGCTGGCCAGTGTGGTCAGCACGGCCACGCCGAGCGCGGCGCCGACCTGCTGGGTGGTGTTGAACAGGCCGGACACCAGGCCGGCGTCGTCCGGCGTGGCCGCCGACATGCCCAGCATGGCCAGCGCGGGCAGGGTCAGCCCGCCGCCCAGGCCGAAGATCAGCAACGCCGGGAGCAGGTGGGCCGGATAACTGCCGCTGGCTGGCAGCTGGGTGAGCAGGGCCAGCGCCAGCGCGACCAGGGCCAGCCCGGCCAGCAGCACGGTGCGCGGGCCGAACCGGGCCGCCAGCCGCGCGGACGCGCCCAGTGAGACCAGCCCGATCACCACTGCGGTGGGCAGCAGGCCGAGCCCGGCCAGCGCCGGGTGGTAGCCCAGCACCTGCTGCATGTACAGGGTGATCAGCACCTGGAAGCCGAACGCGGCCGCGATGACCAGCAACTGGGCCAGGTTCGCGCCGGACACGGTGCGCGAGGCAACGACGCGCGGCGGCAGCAGTGGGACGGCGGCCCGGGCCTGCCGGACAGCGAACCCGGTCAGCAAGGTTAGGGCGGCCGCGGCCAGGGCGAGCGTGCGGGGCGACGTCCAGCCCGCCGGGCCGGTCTGCACCAGCGCGCCGACGCCGGCCATCAGCCCCGCGGTGACCAGCCCGGCGCCCAGCCAGTCGGCGCCGGACCGCAGGCCGCTGCCCCGCTCCGGGGTGAGCAGGTAGACCGCGGGCAGCCCGGCCAGCAGGCCGACCGGCAGGTTGACGAAGAAGATCCAGTGCCAGCTGATGGCCTGGGTGAGCAGGCCGCCGAGGACCAGGCCGAGCGATGCCCCGGTGGCTCCGGTGAAGCTGTAGGCGGCCACCGCGCGGGCCCGGTCTCCTGGTTGCGGGTACAGCGTGGTGATCATCCCCAGGCTGACCGCGGTGACCAGGGCGCCGCCCGCGCCCTGGACCAGCCGGGCCGCGATCAGCACGTCCAGGCGGGTGGCCAGGCCACAGGCCAGCGAGGCGGCGGTGAACGTGGCCAGCCCGGCCAGGAACACCCGCTTGCGGCCGATCAGGTCGCCGAGCCGCCCGGCGAGCAGGAGGAGGCCGCCGAACGCGATCAGGTAGGCGTTCAGCACCCAGGTCAGGCTGGCCGCCGGGACGTGCAGGTCGCGCTGGATGGAGGGCAGCGCCACGGTCACGATGGTGCCGTCGAGAATGATCATCAGAGTGGCAGCGCACAGCACGGCCAGCGCCAGCCCGCGCCGTTGCTTGGTCCCCGTCATGTGCCCGCGGTCGGTCCCAGTCATGTGGCTCAGCTCCTGACTCGCTAGTCCAGCCAGAAGCGACGCTAACAGATCATCTACTAGCAGACAATCTCTTTCGGTCCTACTTCTGCGGTCCGGGCGGGCTCAGCCATCGTGATCAACCGTTTGGTGCTGCCAGGGCTACAGCAACCGGTTGATCACGAACTTGGAGGGTTGGCGCCCGGCCGGTGCGCGGCCCGACCGGGGTGCGCGCCTATCAGCTTCATGATCATGGGCTTGGTGGTGCTCTAGTGCTACCCAGGCCATGATCACGAACG
>DATCUG010000337.1:0-5656 GCA_036567525.1 Streptosporangiaceae bacterium
CGTAGGCCTCGGCCACCGTGTTGCGGGCCAGGCCCAGATCGGTGGCGAGCGCGCGGGACGACGGCAGCCGGGTACCCGGGGCCAGCCGACCGGTGCGGGCCGCGTCGCGCAGCGCCGCCTCCAGCCGGGCCCGCACCCGGCGGCCCGGCCGCCCGCCGTCCGGCGCAGCGCCGGGCAGGGGGCCGAGGTCGAGGTGCAGGTCCAGGCCAGAAGTGGCCCATGGTTTAGCCATCAAAGTGGACCATATCAATGGGCTGCTTGCGGCATAGGTTGGACTCATGACAACGACGACAGACAGCGCCGACACCGCCGCGGCGGCGTCCCGGCTCGACTTCGACCAGCACGCCGCAGGTTTCTCCCGCGCGCTCGCCCACCTCGACCAGGCGGCGACCAAGGAACTCGACAAAGCCGGCATCGACCCCAAGCTGCGCGAGCTCATCCGGGTCCGCGCCTCGCAGATCAACGGCTGCGCCTACTGCATCGACATGCATACCAAGGACGCCCGCGCCGTCGGCGAGACCGAACAGCGGCTGTACTCCCTGCCGGCCTGGGCCGAGACGCCGTACTTCACCCGCCGGGAGCGGGCCGCGCTGGCCTTCACCGAATCAGTCACGCTGCTGGCTGACGACCATGTCCCGGCCGCGGCCTACGCCTCGGTGGCGGCCGAGTTCAGCCCGGCCGAAGTGGCCGCACTGCTCAGCCTGATCGTCACGATCAACGCCTGGAACGCGATCGGGGTCACCGCCCGCTGCTGGCTCCCCGGCTCCTACCAGCCCTGACCGGTCAGCCCGCCACCCGCCCAGGTACCGCCCCCCGCCGCGGCCGTCCCAGAGGGCCGTGATCATGAGTTGGCCTTGATGGACTGGGCGTGGTTGAACACGTTGTGCGGATCCCAGCGGGCCTTGACCGCTTGCAAGGCCGGGTAGTTGTCCTTGTAATACAGCGTCGGCCAGGTCGACGGCAGGTCCACGTCCGGGTAGTTGACGTAGCAGCCGTCGGTGACCCCGTTCGAAACCGGGACTCCCCCGGTGGCCGCATACACCCGGGCGTAGAAATCGTTGATCCAGCGCAGGTTAACCTGGTCGTCCTTGGGCTCGGCCCAATAAGTCTGATACTGCAGTTTCATGATCGACGACCGCTGCGGGACCGCGGTCGCGCTCGGCGCGGGCACGTTGACCTGGCCACCGTAGGAGTCGATCTGCAGCAGGGCCTGCGGGTTGGCGAACCGCGGGTCGGTCAGCGCGGCGTAGGTCGCCCGAATCTGATCGGCGGGAAACGGCTGGTTGAGGTAGGCCGACTTGTACTTGCCGCGCTGGTTCGGCCCGGACCCGTTGAGCGTCTGGGTGGCCTGCAGCCAGGGCAGGGACACGGTGCTGGTGGAACTGCCGGGCACGCCCCGGGTCATGGCGGCGAGGAAGTCGGGCAGCAGTCGGCTCGCCGGGCCCGCCGCCTGAGTGACCAGCCTGATGTGGCCGGCCGAGTGGTGAAACAGCGCGAGCAGGGAGAACAGCCCGGCGAACCGGCTCGACGGAGCGCTGTGCGCGTGCAGGAACTGTCCGTAGTTGTGCAGCAGGGTGCCGAAGCTGGCCTCGGTGAGCCGGGACCACGGCCAGATCGTGGTGGCCAGCACCACCTGCTCCGGCGGGCTGGGCAGGCCGCTGAAGTGGTACGCGGTGACGATGCCGAAGTTGCCCCCGCCACCCCCGGTGTGCGCCCACAGCAGCCGCCCAGTCTCCGGGTCGCCCTTCCTGGCCCGGACCAGCCGGGCCAGGCCGCGGCGGTTGACGCACACCACGTCCACGCCGGTCAGGTAGTCCACGGTCAGCCCGTGCAGCCGGGAGAGCAGGCCATACCCGCCGCCCACGATGTGCCCGCCCGCACCGACCGAGTAGCAGGACCCGCCGGGCATGGTCAGGTTGGCGTCCTTGAACAGCGTCTCGTACACGTTCCACAGCGTGGCGCCGCCGGCCACCACGGCCCGGCCGTCCGGCGCGGCCCGGACGGCCTGCATCCCACTCAGGTCGATGAGCACGCCGCCGTCGTTGCCGGCCGAGAAGTTCTCGTAGCAGTGCCCACCGCCGCGCACCGTGATCCGCCGGCCGGCGTCGTGCGCCCGTTGCACGGCGGCGACAGTCTCCGCAGCGCTGCGCACCACCTGGATGTAGGCCGGTGCACCAACCCAGCGACGGTTAAAGCCCATCCGCATGGTCGGGTAGCGGGGATCATCGGGGTAGATCGGCGGCAGCCGCGTGTAATCCGGGGTCTCGGCCGGGGCTGGGGCGGCTTGGCTCCGGTGCTCCGCGCTGCGGCGCGAGCCGGCCCCGCCGAGCACCCCGGCGCCGGCCAGCAGCCCACTGGCGGACAGGAACCGCCGCCTGCTCGGCGTGCCTGAAGTGGTCACGCGGGCGATTATGGCCAGCGGCCCGTCCCGGCCCCGGGATTCAGGGGCTAGGGACAGCCTGGTGCCGGTGCCGACAAGTCACCCAATGAACGGGCGCGGTGAGTTTGCCGTCACGGGTAACGCCCGGGCTAGGCGGCCGGGACGAGGTATGAGTCCAGGTGAGCGTCGAGCGCGCTGAGCCCGGCGTGGTCGGCCGGCACGGCGCGGAAGCCGACGTAGCCGTCCGGCCGGACCAGCACCGCGCCCGCGGAGACCAGCCCAGCCCGCCGCGGGTCACCGCGGCCCTCGGTCACCGTGAGTACCCCGGCCCAGCGGCGCTGCAGCCGCTGGATCTCCGGCTCGGGCACCGCGCCGAACGTGAGCAGCACGTGCTGTGCCCCGGTCAGCTCGATGCGGTCCGGGTACCGGTCCCCTGGCCCGGGCGCGGGCAGCGGCGGGCCGCCCGGCTGGACGTGCTCACCGGACAGCGGGCCGCCGGCGTACGAGACATCGAGCATGCAGCGGGCCCGGACCGCGGCGGCCAGCGCGTCCGGGTCAGGCGGCGCCGGGAACGAGCCGGCCCGGGCCGCGGCGCCCGCGCCGTGCGCCATCGCGTGGAGCTGGTCGGACACCTGGAGGACGTGCTGGTCGGCGGCCCGGCGTTCGGCGCCGAAGCTGTCCAGCAGCGTGGGCCGGGCCCGGCCGCGCAGCTCGAGGGCCAGCTTCCAGGCCAGGTTCGCGGCGTCGTGCAGGCCGGAGTTCAGCCCTTCGCCGCCGAACGGGCTGGACAGATGGCCGGCGTCGCCGAGCAGGAAGCGCCGCTGGTCGGCCAGGTGCGGGGCCATCCGGCGGTGCATCCGGAACATGGACGACCAGCCCACGTCGGCCACCTGCACAACCCCGGCCGGGATACGGTGCCCGATGGCCGCGGCCACCAGGTCGGGGGTGGGTCCCCCGGCCAGTGCGCCTGCTTCGGCCTCGGCCAGGTCGCCGACGAACGTGAGCCAGCGCCCGCCCGGCAGCGGCGCGAGCAGCACGTAGCCCGCCGGGGCCGCGATCAGCGCCGAGCCGTCCCTGGGCAGCCCGCAGCGCACGGCTATGTCGGCCACCAGCGCGGTGCCTGGGTAGGTCGAGCCGGGCAGGTGCTCGTCCATCGAATGCCGGGTCGGGCTGTGCGCCCCGCCCGCCCCGATCACCCACTGGACCTCGGTGCGCTCGGCCCGGCCGGCCACCTCCAGACCGACGTCCACGTGGTCGTCGGTCTCGGTCAGCGACACCACTGAGGCACCGCGCTGCACGCTCCCGCCCAGTTCGGTCAGCCGGCCCGTCAGCAGCTGCTCGGTCCGCCATTGCGGCAGGCTGCACTGGTATTCCCAGCGACAGCCCGTGCCGGCGAACGGCGTCTCACCGACGCAGCGCAGCTCGCGGTCGTAGAGCCGCGCGAAGCCGAGGTGCACCGAATTCGCCAGCACCTGGTCCAGCACCCCGGCCTGGTACAGCAGCTCCAGCGTGGCCGGCTGCAGGGCGGTGGCCCGGGCCTGCCGGTGTGGGCGCGGCATTCGCTCCACGACATGGCAGGGCACGCCATGGCGCGCCAGCTCCACGGCAGAAAACAGCCCCGATGGCCCGGCGCCGATCACCAGCACGGCCGGCCCGGCCGGATCCCCCACGAACGCCAGCCTAGGCAACCAGCCGGTCCCGGCAATCATCCGATCCGGGTGAGCGACGTGTGGCCGGGCCGCTAAGGCAGGTCGGTCACCTCCGACCAGTTGATCTCGACGCCCCAGCCACCTTCGTCGAGAACCCGCGCGACCCCGTGCGCCTCCAGGTCTTCGCTGTACACGACCAGTTCCATGCCTTCGGCCAGCTCGACCTGCTCACCTTCGAGGTCGAGCTGGGAGCCGACGGTGTTCAACCGGATCCGCCCGCGCCGGTCGGTGTTCTGGAAGTCCGCGTAGATGCGCGCTACCACTTCGGCAGGATCCTCTGATCTCGTGGCACCGGATTCGGGACCGACTCGCCGAACAGCCCGGCCGCGGCCTCCGGATCCAGGCCGGACACGGTGGCGTGCAGGCCCCAGCCGCTGGTCCGGGTCACCTCACCGCCGGCCTCCCGGACCGCGCCCACCGTGGTCACTCCCACCTGGTTGTTCCGGATGTACTGACTGAGATCCTCGAGTGACGCCCCGGGCGAGCTCTGCGTGGAGAAGCCGGTTATGCCTGAGGGGTGCATCGCGGTCCCTCTCTCGATGCTCTCCGGGGTGATCTTCGCGCCGCCACGCACGACGAGTGCGTCATCCGGCAGGGCCGTCGCCGTGTTGGCGTCCTGCGCGGCGTCGTCGGTCAGCCGGCTGACCGTGTTCAGGCCTTGTTCGGCGTCTTCGACGTCGCCGCCGCCGGGGATGGCGCCGAGGGCGTCACCGAGCAGGTCGCCGTAGGTGATGTTACGGTCCCCGGCGGCCTTGGCGATGCCCTGGGTGGCCAGCGCACCGAGAGCACTGGCCGCGGCCGCGCCCTCCAGCACCGGGGTCAGGAAGTCCAGGCCCGGGATGGGTGCGATGACCAGCCCGGCCAGGGCCAGGTCGCCGCTGATGTTGCTGAGCACCGAGCCGATCTTGCCGATGATCTGGTTGTGCTTCTTGACCCAGGTAATGGCGGAGTTGGCGGCGCTCTTGACGATGCCCACCGAACGGGAAACGGCGTCGCGAACGGTGGATACCACGTGCGTGGCCGCGTCCCGGACCACGTGCACCACGCGGGCCGCATCCTTGGCCGCGATGGCGGCTACGTGAGCGAGGGCGGTGTGCACGGCTTCGAACGCATGCGCCACCGAGCCAGCGACGATGTCCGCCCCTTTGGTGACCGTGCTGGTGATCGCGTGCACCACGTGCTTAGCCCCGTTGACCACGTGCTTGACCGCATTGACCACATGGGAGAACACCGACCCGAAGGAGAACAGGCCCAGCGGGTCGGCGCTGTTGAGCGGGTCGTTGCTGGCGTACCCATACGGGCTGACGGCGGGCGCCTGGGTGGCCTGGAAGGCCAGTGGGTCAGGCGTGATGAACCGGCCGAGCTCGCTGTCGTAGTTGCGCGCCCGGAGGTAGATCAGCGGGCCAAGGGCGAGTTCCCCGCGGTAGCCGAACCTCGGCAGTTCTGGTACCGGCGGCTCCCAGCGCTCGTGTTCCCGCCGCTCATAGTCAGGCCGGTCGTGTTCCGGCCACTCAGGCTCGGGACGCTCGTGGTTGCGGCGCTCGTGATCCGGCGGCCAGCCGCCGGG
>DATCUG010000338.1:0-15583 GCA_036567525.1 Streptosporangiaceae bacterium
ACTTCCCGGGGCAGATACGCGAGGGGTCCGATTCTGCCCGCGCCCGGCGCGCCCTTGTCCAGCTCGAGATGGCCGGATCCAGGCGGTCCCTGCGTCGCCCGCACGAGCTCAACTGCTACCCCGGCAGGCCCAGCAGCTCACCAAGGCCGTCCACGTCCTTCCGGCCCGCGAGATCACAAGATGAAAGGCTTCGTGCTATGCCGGGCGGTCGAGGATCTCCAGGAGCGTGCTGCGCAACTGGCTGACGGCAGGCTCGCCGAGACGGCTGGTGATCTCGGCCTCGAGTTCGCCCAGTGCGGGCAGGGCGGTATTCACCAGGGACCATCCTTGGCCGGTGAATTCGATGATCTTGGCGCGGCGGTCGGCTGGGTCCACCGTCCGTTGCAGATACCCACGCCGCTCGATCTCAGCGACGAGTTCGGCCATCGCCTGCTTGGTCATGTTGGCGCGCGCGGCCAGTTCGGTCAGCCGGATCCCGGTGGGGGGAATGTGTGGCATCACGTTGTTCCAGGAGTCACGGTGGTCGGTGATGCCCGCCGCGAGCAGCTTGTCGTGCAGGTCGCCGGCCAGCTGCCGGGTCACCAGGCCCAGGAGCCGCAGCAGCGGAGCGTGCTGTTCGGGATGTGGCACACCCCCCAGTGTAGTCAGGATGCTTGACTAATGCCGGGCCGCCGTGCCAGCATTAGTCAGGAAACATGACTAATGCTTAGCGGTGTCGCGCGGCGTCAGACGGCCACGCCTGGCGAGCGCCCGGCGCCAAGGCCGCGCAGCAGCGGCGAACCAGAAAGGAGTACCCGATGGATGCTTCTCAGGTGCAGAACCTGTTCCGCCGGGCCGTGGCCAGGGACGACGTCGCCGCAATGCGCCAGGGCCTGGAAGGGATGCTCGGAGCCGCCGGGCCCGGCCTGTCCCCGGAACGGGAGTACGCGGTGCGGCGTCCCGACGTCGTGATAGAGATGCCGCAGTCGCACGAGCGCATCCGTGGGCGCGACGCGCTGCGCAAGATGCAGGAGATGTTCCCTGCCCCTGCCCCAGTCATTACGCTGCGCAACGTTACCGGTGCGCGCCATGTCTGGGTGGCGGAGGCCGATATCGACTACGGCGGAGACCGGAGCCAGGCCGTCATCATCCTGGAACTGGACAGTCACGGCCTGATCGCCAGGGAGACACGTTACTACCCGCAACCGTTCGACGCCCCAGCCTGGCGCGCCGAACTGGTGGAGGCAATGAGCTAGATCCCGCCCTAGGCGGCTGGCCACAACACCGGGGCCCGGGACCTCAGGTCAGGTCGCGGCGGCGGAAGGCGGCCAGCCCGGCCGCGGTCAGCCCGGCCGCTACCACCGTCAGCCAGATCAGCGGCGTGGCCGTGAACGCCGCACCGGGCAGCGCGGGCACGTGGCTGAACGGCGTCAGGTCCAGCAGCCATTGCGACAGCCCCAGCGAACGCCCGAGCAGGTCCACCAGCGCGACCACGGCCAGCGCCGTCCAGGCGGCCGGCACCGTCACCCGGGGCGCCAGGCCGAACAGCGCCACCGCCAGCCCGGCCATCACCCAGGCCGCCGGGACCTGGGCCAGCGCCGCGCCGAACTGGCGGCCGACCTCGGCGCCCATCGAGCCGGTGCGCGCGCCGTAACCCAGCCCGCTGCACACCCCGGACACCGCCATCAGCAGCGCGATGCCGCCCATGGCCCACACCACCCCGGCCGCCGCCCAGCGGATCCGGCTGACCGGGCCGGCCAGCATGGCCTCGGCCCGCCCCTCGGCCTCGTCACTGCGCAGGCGCAGCGCGACGGCCACCCCGAACGCCGCGGCCACGACGCTGAGCAGTGAGAACTCGATGGACAGGTACGCGTCCACCAGCCCGGTGTGGCCGCCCATGCGGAGAATGTCAGTCCGGGCCTGCGGGCTGCTGTTCAGCGTCGCCCCGATGCCCTTGGCTGCGGCGCCCAGCACCACGGCGGACAGTGCGAAGGCCAGCGCCCAGCCGGCCAGGCCGGTGCGCTGCAACCGCCAGGCCAGGGTGAGCGGGCCGCGCAGCCAGCGCGCCGCGCTGGCCTGCCCGGGCCGGGCCGGGACCAGCCCGGCACCCAGGTCCCGGCGGCCGGCCAGCACCGCCGCGGCCGCAGCCAGCGCCACCGTGACTGCGGCGCACACCAGCAGCAGCCACCAGCGGGGCCCGGCGTACGGCTGGACCCGCTCGAACCAGCCCAGCGGGGACACCCAGCTCAGCCAGGACAGCCCGGGTGCCGGGTCGCCCACCGCGCGCAGCAGGTAGGCCAGCCCGAGCACACTGATGGCCATCCCCCGGGCGGTCCGGGCGCTCTCGGTCAGCTGAGCGGTCACCGCGGCCACGCCGGCGAACATGCAGCCGACCAGGGCGGTCGCCGCGCCGAAGGCCAGCGAGCCGACCGCGGGCTGCCGGAACGCGATCTGCACGACCGCGATCAGCAGGCCGATCACCAGGCACGCGCCGACCGTCACGGTGAGCGCGGCGGCCAGCGCGGCGAACCGGCCGACCACAGTGGCGCCGACCAGTTCCAGCCGGCCGGCCTCCTCGTCCGCGCGGGTATGCCGGATCGCGGTGAAGATGCCGAGCAGGCCGGCGCATACCGCGACGAACAGCCCAGCCTTCCAGATGATCAGCGAGCCCAGCGAGTCGCCGTACACCGGGCCGCTCAGCGCCAGGAAGGACGGGTTGCTGCGGATGCTCGCCGCCAGCGAGGCCCGTTCCGCCGCGGTCACGTACAGGCCGCGGTAGCTGTACGTGGTGGCGGCCACGCTGCCGACCAGCGCGTACAGCCAGATGGCCAGGAAGATCCGGTCCCGGCGGAGCGCCAGCTTAGCCAGCACCCCGGCACCGGCCAGCGCCCGCGAGCCGCCCCGGGCCGACCGCGCACCGGGCAGCGCCACCTGCTGCTTTGCGCCTCCGGGGGGCTGGAATCCGCCTCCTTCCCTCGTCGCTGGTCGCTCGTTCCTCGCTCCCAGCTCCTCAGTCCAGTCGGCGGCGCCCCCCTTCGGCGCGCTCATGACGAGCTCACTGGTGCCTCTGGGCTGCGCGGTTCCGTTGCGCCTCCGGCGGGCCGGGACCCGCCTCCCGCTGGCGCGCGGCGGTCCGGCTCATCCGTGTAGTGCCGCAGGAACAGTTCCTCCAGCGTGGGCGGCTGGCTGACCAGGCTGCGCACGCCCGCCTCGGTCAGCCGCTTGAGCAGTTCGTCCAGCGCGCTGTTGTCGGCCTGGCAGCTCACCCGGGTGCCCTCGATGTCCAGGTCATGCAGGCCGGGCAGTTGGTCCAGCCCGGCCGGTGGCCGGGCCAGCTCGGCCCGCACCGAGGTGCGGGACAGGTGCCGCAAGTCGGCCAGCGCCCCGGAATCGACCGTGCGGCCCGCCCGGATGATCGTCACCCGGTCGCACAGCGCCTCCACCTCGGACAGGATGTGGCTGGACAGCAGCACGGTCCGGCCGTCCCGGCGCTCCTCCTCCACGCACTCCCGGAACACCGCTTCCATCAGCGGGTCCAGCCCGGACGTCGGCTCATCCAGGATGAGCAGCTCGGACCCGGCGGACAGCGCCGCGATCAGCGCCACCTTCTGCCGGTTGCCCTTGGAGTAGGCCCGGCTCTTCTTGGTCGGGTCCAGGTCGAACTTCTCCAGCAGCATGGCCTTGCGCTTCTCGTCCAGCCCGCCGCGCAGCCGGGCCAGCAGGTCGATGACCTCCCCGCCGGACAGGTTCGGCCACAGCGTGACGTCGCCCGGCACGTAGGACAGCCGCCGGTGCAGGCTGACCGCCTCCAGCCAGGGGTCCGCGCCGAGCAGCCGGGCGGTCCCGCCGTCGGCCCGGATCAGGCCGAGCAGGACCCGGATCGTCGTCGTCTTGCCCGCGCCGTTGGGGCCCAGGAACCCGTGCACCTCGCCCTGGGCCACGTGCAGCTCCAGCCCATCCAGCGCCTGCGCCCGGCCGAACGCCTTACGCAGGCCACTCACCTCGATTACCGCACTCATGTCTCCGCACCCTAACAAAATTCACGAATTTATGAAAATCGTGAATCGAGTAAACTAGGTCACAGCCGCTGATGCAGGCGGCGCCGCGGCAGCCACCGCCAGCGATTCGTGATGATGGCGTTGGTGGGGTTCTAGTACCACCTGAGCCATGATCACGAAGCAAAGCAGCGGACGGGCCGGGGGAAGGTGAGAGCAAGTGGGTGAGCGGCCGGAGGCGGTCAAGCCGCGGGACGAGCAGGCGGTGCGGCAGTTCATCGAGCGGTTCGCCGCGGTGCTTTCGCAGGCTGGCATCCCGCTGATGCCGTCCCGGGTGTTCGTCACCCTGCTCACCGCCGACGCACCCCGGCTCACCGCGGACGACATCGCCGAGGTGCTCCAGGTCAGCCCGGCCGCGGTGTCCGGCGCGGTGCGCTACCTGCTGCCGCTCGGCCTGGTCACCCGGGAGACCGAGCCTGGTTCGCGGCGCTACTGGTACCGGATGCCCGCCGATGTGTGGCATGAGGTGGTGCGGCTCCGTGACCAGACGATGATGCGCTGGTCGCAGACACTGCGGGACGGCCTGGATCTGCTCGGCCCGGACAGCCCGGCGGGCCGGCGGATGAACGAGTCGATCATGTATTTCGACTTCGTGCAGAAGGAACTGCCGATGGTGCTCAGCCGGTGGGAGGAGTACCGCGACTCACACCGCGACTGATCCGGCCTCCCGGTCCGGCCTCCCGGGTCCGGCCTCCCGGTCCGGCCTCCCGGTCCGGCCTCCCGGGTCCGGCCTCCCGGTCCGGCCCGCCAGCAGCTTCGCTAGCCTGGCCGTATGCCCGAGACTTATGACCGCTCGGCCGATCCGGACCAGCCGTACGAGTACGGCGGCGGCACCGGCGACTTTGAGCGCGGCGAGTACAGCCCAGGCGAAGGCGGCCTGGAAGACACAGACCTGGCCGACGACGGCGTGCTGGACTCCTCCGACACCCTGGAAGACAGCGAAGACCCCTACGACGACCCACTGGACCAGGGCGTCCTGCCCGCCGACCGATGGTCGGCCGGGGAACGCTTCGGCAACACCCTGGAAGAGGAACGGGAAGGCGAGTCGCTCGACCAGCTGCTGGCCGAAGAGCAACCAGACGTAGACCCATACCAGGACGCTGACCCGCAAGCCGAGGGCGACCTGCCCCGCGAGGGGCCGGAGCCGTACGACGAGCCGCAGCCGCGGGCCGGCCGCCTGGTCCAAGAGGACGAGGGCGCCCATCCGGACCGCGAGCCGGACCTGGTGGCCGGGGACGTCGGCATCGACGGGGGCGCCGCCTCGGCCGAGGAAGCCGCGGTGCACCTCACCGACGAGGACGAGGACGAGATCGCGGGTGGCCCCGAAGGCTGACCCACCCGAGCCTGGCCTGCGCAGAACTGAAGACGGAGGATCCGAGCTGGCGGCAACGGACAACCCGGACACGAGCCAACCACACCCGTCTCTGCTGTCCGGGCGGACCGCGTGGGCGCGGCACCGGGAAACCCAGCTGCGCCAGTTCCTGCGCACCGAGACGGGCAGCGCCGCGGTGCTGCTGGCCGCCACCGTGGCCGCGCTGATCTGGGCCAACGTCAGCATCGCCAGCTACGACTCGTTCTGGGCCACCGGCCTGTCCATCCACCTGGGCAGCACCGGCCTGGCCATGGACCTGCACAGCTGGGTGAACTCCGGGCTGATGACGTTCTTCTTCCTGGTCATGGGCCTGGAGGCGCGGCGCGAGTTCGACATGGGCGAGCTGCGCGAGCGGAACCGGCTGACCCTGCCGGTGCTGGCCGGCCTGGGCGGCATGATCATCCCGGTCGGCATCTACCTGGCCTTCAATGCCGGGCACGGGAACACGCTGCACGGCTGGGGCACCGCGATGTCCACCGACAGCGCGTTCGCCCTGGGCATGCTGGCCCTGGTTGGCCGGAGGCTGCCCGACCGGGTGCACACCTACC
Organism: Streptosporangiaceae bacterium; assembly: GCA_036567525.1. Taxonomy (GTDB): domain Bacteria; phylum Actinomycetota; class Actinomycetes; order Streptosporangiales; family Streptosporangiaceae; genus RYN-230. The sequence continues at coordinate 5,955 of DATCUG010000338.1, forward strand.
TGCTCACGTTCTCAGTGGTGGACGACCTGGCCGCGCTGGTGGTCATCGCGGTGGCCTACAGCAGCGGCATCCGCTTCGACGCGCTCATCACCGGGATCGGCATCCTGGCCGTGGCGGCCGGGCTGCGCCTCATCCCGAACCTCCGGTTCGGCCCGGTGTACTTCCTGCTCGGGCTGGGCGCCTGGGTCGCGTTCGAAAAGTCCGGCGTGGACCCGGTGGTGGTCGGCCTGCTGATGGGCCTGCTCAGCTACGCCTCGCCGCCCGCGCGCAGTGACCTGGAGCGGGCCACCGACCTGTTCCGGCTGTTCCGCGAGCAGCCCACCCCGGAACTGGCCCACGACGTGCGCGAAGGGGTGCGCACCGCCATCTCCCCCAACGAGCGGCTGCAGTTGCTGTTCCACCCGTGGAGCAGCTACCTGATCGTGCCGCTGTTCGCGCTGGCCAACGCGGGCGTGGCCATCAGCGCCGGGCTGCTCAGCGCGGCGTTTACCGCCCCGCTGACGCTGGGCATCCTGGTCGGCTACGTCATCGGCAAGCCGCTCGGCACGGCCGGCACCGCCTGGCTGGTGGGCAAGCTCACCCGGGGCCGGATCCAGCCGCCGGTCGGCTGGGCGGCCGTGCTCGGCGCGGGCACCATCGCCGGGATCGGCTTCACCGTGTCACTGCTGATCGCGGCGCTGGCCTTCCACGGCACCCTGCTGGCCGAGGCCAAGCTGGGCATCCTGTCCGCCGCGCTGTGCTCGTCCGCGGTCACCTGGCTGGTGTTCAAGGCCACCATGCGGCTGCCCAAGCAGCTGAAGATCCGGGCCATCCTCGGCACCGCCGAGCAGGTCACCGACCTGGCAGTCCCGGTGGACGCCAAGCGCGACCACGTCCGCGGGCCGGTGGACGCGCCGGTCACCCTGGTGGAATACGGCGACTTCGAATGCCCGTACTGTGGCCAGGCCGAACCGGTGGTCCGGGAACTGCTGGCCGGCACGGGTGACCTGCGCTACGTGTTCCGGCACCTGCCGCTGACCGATGTGCACCAGCACGCCCAGCTGGCCGCGGAGGCCGCGGAGGCGGCCGGCCGGCAGCAGGCGTTCTGGGAAATGCATGACATGCTGATGGAGCACCAGGGCGCGCTGACCAAACGCGACCTGCTCCGGTACGCGGCCGAGCTCGGCCTCGACCAGGCCCAGTTCGCCGAGGACCTGCGCAACCACGTAGGAGCGGCCCATGTCGCCGAGGACGTGGACTCGGCCGACCTGTCCGGGGTGTCCGGCACGCCCACCTTCTTCGTCAACGACAAACGGCACTACGGCGCGTACGACATCGGCGCGCTGACCGAGGCGGTCCGGTCCGCCCGGGCCCGCGCCCTGATCGCAACCTGAGGAGGCCGGCCGATGGGCATGGTCAAGACGGTGGGCCTGGTCCTGCACCCGGGCCGGAACTGCGACTCGGCCATGTTCACCATCCTGAAGTGGGCCAGCGAGCGCCAGGTGACCGTGCTCGGGGTGACCGACGAGGCCGACCGGATCCCCACCCAGGTCGACGCGGTCCCCCAGGACGAGCTGGCCAAGCGCTCCGATCTGATGGTCAGCCTGGGCGGGGATGGCACCATGCTGCGCGCGATGCGGATGTCGGCCGGCCCGCGGCCGCCGGTGCTCGGCGTCAACGTGGGCAAGCTGGGCTTCCTGGCCGAGATCGACCCGCCCGAGGTGGCCGACGCGCTGTGCGCGATCGACGAGCACCGGTTCACCGTGGAGGCCCGGTCCGCGGTGTGCGCCGAGTTCCAGGACCAGCGGCACCTGGCGTTCAACGACGTGGACCTGGCCCGCATCCCCGGCCTGAGCTCGTCCGCGGTGGTCGAGCTGACCGTGGAAGGGCACCCGTTCGTGCGCTATGCGGCCGACGCCCTGATCGTGGCCACGCCGACCGGATCGACCGCGTATGCGTTCTCGGCCGGCGGCCCGATCGTCTCGCCCATGGTCGAAGGACTGCTGGTCATCCCGGCCTCGCCGCACTCCGCGTACAACCGGGCACTGTTCCTGAACGCGGCCGAGCAGCTCACCCTGACCGTGCTGCCGACCAGCGGCGAGCTGGCCGTGGAGGCGGACGGCAATGTGGTCGGGCATGTCCGCCCGGGCGACGTGGTCGGGCTGAGCACGGTATCGGACGCGGCGCAGGTGGTCCGGCTCGGCAAGACCACGTTCTACCAGCGCGCCCAGCGCAAGCTCCGGCTGACCGGTTCCGCCGAGGCGGACTGAGCCGGTACTGCGCACCGCAGGCGGTACCGTGGGCACAGAGATCGTCTGACGTGGGATGGATGGCCCGCCATTCTTGGTTGTCACCCAGTAAGCGGCAGGCGAACATCGCTGGAAGGGCTGTGATCGTGGTGCGAGATCCGGGAGACCTCTACGAGGTGAGCCCAGGCGCGCCGGAACTGGACGGGGTAGTGATGCTGCACTACCTCGACGGATTCATCGACGCCGGGGCGGCGGGCAAGCTGCTGTCCGCCCACCTGCTGAGCACACTGGAGCACCAGGAACTGGTCCGCTTCGACGTGGACCGGCTGCTCGACTACCGGTCGCGCCGCCCGCCGATGATCTACTCCCGGGATCACTGGGAGAGCTACGAGGCCCCCGAGCTCACCATGCACCTGCTCACGGACCCCGCGGGCGGCCAGTTCCTGCTGCTCAACGGGCCGGAACCTGACCTGGAATGGGAGCGGTTCACCCGTGCGGTCCGGGACGTGGCGGCCCGGATGCGGGTCCGGATGGCGATCGGCTATCACGGCATCCCGATGGGTGCGCCGCATACCCGCCCGCTGGGCGTCACCGCGCACGCCACCAGCCCGGGCCTGACCACCGGGTACCCGCCGCTGGTGGACAAGCTGCAAGTGCCGGGCAGCGTGGCCGCGCTGCTTGAGATGCGGCTCGGTGAAGAGGACCGCGCCGCGCTCGGTTTCGCCGTGCACGTCCCGCACTACCTGGCCCAGGCCGCTTACCCGGCCGCCGCGGTGACCCTGCTCGAGTCGGTGGCCCGGGCCAGTGGCCTGCAGCTGCCCGACGAGGCGCTGCGCGAGGCGGCCCGGGAGACCGACGAGGAGATCCGCCGCCAGGTGGAAGGCTCCGAGGAGATCCTGGAAGTCGTGCAGGCGCTGGAGCGCCAGTACGACTCGTTCGCCGAGGGTGCCGCACGGGACGGCAGCCTGCTCGCCGATGGCTCCGAGCGGATGCCCACCGCCGACGAGCTGGGCGCCCAGTTCGAGCAGTTCCTGGCCGAACAGCAGGGCCGGGCCGACTCAGGCGACTGACCCGGCCCGGCGCCGGGGGTCAGGACACTTCGCGCAGCTGGCCGGTACTCACGTCGAACACGAACCCGCGCACCGAGTCCTTATGCGGGATGAACGGGCTGGCCTTGACCCGGTTGATCGACTGCCGCACATCCTGGTCCAGGTCGCCGAACGCCTCGGCCGCCCAGGCCGGCCTGATCCCGGTGTCCGCCTGGATGCTGGCCCTGAAGTCGTCGTCGGTGAACGTGAGCATCCCGCACTCGGTGTGGTGGATCAGGATGATCTCGCGGGTGCCGAGCAGCCGCTGGCTGATGGCCAGCGACCGGATCGCGTCGTCGGTGATCGCGCCGCCCGCGTTGCGGATGACGTGCGCCTCCCCCTCGTGCAGGCCGAGCGCGCCGTACACGTTGAGCCGGGCGTCCATGCAGGCCACCACGGCCACGTGCCGGGCTGGCGGCAGCGGCAGCAGCCCGCCGAAGGCCGCCGCGTAGGCCTCGTTGTTGGCCAGCAGCTCGTCCGTAGCGGTCATGGCACCAGTCCTCCTCGGTTCTGGCCGCGCTGAGCGGCATTGCTCACTATGCCCCAGTGGGGCACGCATTCATCTTCTGCACCAAAACCGGCCGCAGCTACACCGAACGGCCAAACATTCCGACCGCGTCCTCACCTCCTCCCGAAACACATAATTCCGATTGAGATAGTAAGGTACAGGCGGCGGCCTGGGCCAGCCGGTGCCGGGCCGCCGCCAGCGCCACCACACCAGGCGTCACCCCCGCCGCACGTTCCGATACCGGATCATTAGACTGAGCTGCGGGTATCAGGGACGTCGGGGGGAATGCGGCGATGAGCCGGTCGACTGCACGCGAGTGCCTGGCACCGGGCACCGTGGTGGCACCGGGCGAGGTGCTGGTGGCCACCGAGATTGGCGACGCGGCGCACGGGCGGCTGCCCTGCCCGGCCGCCCCGCTGCTCGGCGGGCTGCTGCACCGCCGCGGCATCCGGGTCCGCTATGCACCGGTCCCGCAGTCCGGCGACGCCAGCCAGTCCGACGACGGCGCGGCCCTGTTCATGACCACCGCACTGCACCGGGACGGCACCGCCACCGCCATCGGTGCGGCCGCGGACAGCGTGGACGGGGTGGCCATGGCCGCGGCCCGCGGCGCGGTCGAGGAATGGGCCGCGGTCACCGCGAGCCGCCGCCTGCTCAGCGCGGTCAGCCCGTGGTGCCCGGGCGCGCGGCGCGCGCTGGACGCGGCCCGGCAGGCCGCCGCCCGCGGCCCGGTGCACATCATCGGCCAGCTCATGGCCCCACCGCAGGATTGCGCTGAGCTGGAAAAGGCCGGTGCCGTCTTCACCACCTCCCTGTCCGATATACCGAACGCCGGCACCGTGCTGATCCCGGCCCACGGCGCCCCGCCGCAGCTGCGCGAGCAAGCCGCGGAACGCGGCCTCGACGTCATCGACATGACGTGCCCACTGGTCGCCGGGATCCAGGCGGAATGCCACCGGTTCGCGGAACGCGGCGACCAGGTCGTGCTGATCGGCCAGCATGGCCTGGCCGTGCTGCCCACTGTGCTGGGCGAGGCGCCCGGTCACGCCATCCTGGCCGAGACCCGGGCCGGCGCGGGCGCGGTCCAGGTGTCCGACCCGCGGCGGGTGTCCTACCTGCTGCTGCCCGGCGTCCCGGTGGAGGACACCACGGTGGCCACCGAGGCGCTGCGGTCCCGGTTCCCGGCGCTGCGCGGGCCGGACCCGGACGGGTTCTGCTACGCGGCCTCTGACCGGGCCGAAACCGTCCGCACAATGGCCTCGACCTGCGCGATGGTGCTGGTGCTGGGCAGCGAGGACGACCCGGACACCCGGCACCTGACCGGGCTGGCCCGGTCCAGCCACGCCAAGGCCAACGTGATCGGCGCGGTCACCGACATCGTGCCGTCCTGGCTGGCCCGGGCGGGCTCGGTTGGCCTGGTCGAGTCCACCGTTGCCCCGTCCGGCCTGGCCGGGCAGGTGACCGAGGCGCTGTCCGGGCTTGGCCCGCTCAGCGTGACCCAGCGGGTGGTGCACACCGAGGTGACCGGCCGCCCCACCGACTGGTAACCGGCCCCGGCGCTCTGCCATTGTTGCCTCATGCTGTTTCCCACCTCGCTCGTCGGCAGTTACCCGCAGCCGGACTGGCTCATCGACCGGGAGCGGCTGCGGCACCGCTTCCCGCCCCGGGTCCGCGCCACCGAACTGTGGCGGGTCGCCCCGGAGTATCTGGCGCAGGCCCAGAACGACGCGACCGAGCTGGCCGTCCGGGCTCAGGAACGGGCCGGCCTGGACATCATCACCGATGGCGAGATCCGCCGGGAGAGCTACTCGAACCGGTTCGCCACCGCGCTGGACGGGGTGGACATCGACAACCCGGGCACCGCGCTTGACCGCAGCGGCCACCCCAACCCGGTGCCCCGGGTGACCGGCCCGATCAAGCGGCGGCACCCGGTAGAAGTTGGCGACCTGCAGTTCCTTCGCGGCTGCACCAGCAAGACGATCAAGATCACCGTGCCTGGGCCGTTCACCATGGCCCAGCAAGCCCAGAACGAGTACTACGACAGCACCGAGGCACTGGCGTTCGGCTATGCGGAAGCAGTTAATGAAGAGGTCGCGGACCTGTTCGCGGCGGGTGCGGACATCGTGCAGCTGGATGAGCCCTACCTGCAGGCGCGGCCAGAGGAGGCCAAGAAGTACGGCGTCCGGGTGATCAACCGGGCGCTGGACGGGATCACCGGCAGCACCGCCGTGCACCTGTGCTTCGGCTACGCGGCCATCATCCACGACCGGCCGTCCGGCTACTCGTTCCTGCCCGAGCTGGCCGACTGCGCCTGCGACATGGTGTCGGTCGAGACCGCGCAGTCCGGCCTGGACTGCTCGGTACTGTCCGCGCTGGGCGGCAAGACGATCATCCTGGGCGTGCTCAACCTGGGCGACGACATGGTGGAGAACCCGGCCCAGATCGTCGAGCGGGTGCGCCGCGCGCTGCCCTATGTGCCCGCGGAGCGGCTGGTGCTGGCGCCCGACTGCGGGATGAAGTACCTGCCGCGGGAATCGGCGTTCGGCAAGCTGGTCGCGCTGCGGATGGCGGCGGCGCTGCTCCGCGCGGACGCCAGCGTGGCGCCTGCACCGCCACCTCCAGGCCGATAACCCAGCGTGGTGGCCGGTCTTCGTAACCGCCTGGCCGGGCGGGTGGTTAAAGATTCAGGTTGTAAGAGACGACGACGCTGAGACCGCCTGGGTCGACATCGAGGATCGCGGTGGAGAACAGCCCGCCGCCGGCCGCGGTCACGGTGATGCGCACGCTCTGCCCGGCGGCCAGCGAGCCCGACGTCCGGCTCAGCGTGATGTCCTGCAGCACGGCCGCGGGCACCGTGACGTGGTAGTCGCTGACCGGGCCGCCGACCGCGGTCAGCGTCAGCGTCCCGCGCCACGAGCCGCCCAGCGACAACCCGAGCCCGAGGTGCAGCGGGGACACGGACAGCGTTCCGGTCACGCCGACCGCGGCGGAGACCGATGCGGACGCCGACACCGTCGTCCCGGCGGGCGGCGTGCCGCTGCCGCCGGTGCTGGCAGCGGCCGGGCGGCTGCTGGCCGGCTGGCCGCCACCAGCCAGCGCGGCCACGCCGCCGGCCGGCGCGGCCGATCCACCTGATCCGGCGGACGGCCGGGCCGGGCTGGCCACCGATGGTTCCGGGTGCGCGCCGGGTGGTCCGTCCGGGCCATGGCCCAGGTGATGGTGCAGCAGCACGCCGCCCACCAGTGCCCCGCCGACGATGATCGCGCCACCGGCCGCCGTGCCGGCCCGCATATGCTGGCCGGCCAGCCCGAGCGCACTGGGCGGGCTGACCGGCCGGGGGAAGCCACTGGGACCGACCGGCCCGAGCCGCTGGCCGATGGCCAGCCGCCGGGCCGCCGCGGCCGGTGAGCTATCGGCGACCAGGCTGAGCACCTGGTGCCGCAGCGCGATCGGCAGCACCGCCACCGGAAGCACGCCGAGCAGGCTGTCCGGGGTCAGCTCGCGGCGCCGCCGCGCGCCGCAGATGGCGCAGCGCCGGATGTGCCGGCTGACGCGCTTGCGCAGCAGCACGGTCAGCTTCCCGTCCCAGCCGGTCATGATCGAGGCCAGTTCGGCACAGGCTTCCTGCCCGGACCGGGCGACCAGCAGCACGCCCAGCGCCGCCTCGAAGTGGGCCCGGGCCCGGGACGCCATGGCGTGCGCCTGGTTACGCGGCACCCCCAGGGTGTCGGCCAGGTCGGCCCCGGTGAGCTCGTGGCCCAGGGTCAGCTCGATGATCTCCCGCTCGCTCTCGGTGAGGCCGGCCAGCGCCGCCCAGACCAGCTCGCGGATTTGTGCCTGTTCCAGCCCCGCGCCAAGGTCGGCGGTGTCGTCGCTCACCTCAGCCGACTCGTCCAGCGGAGTAGCCGAATCCTGGCTGCGCAGCCGGCGGTGGCACTCGTTCCGGGCCACGGCGTAGAGCCAGGGCCGGAGCCGTTCCGGGTCGCGCAGCGCGCTGACCTTCTGGGCGGCGATGACGAACGTGTCCTGCACCGCGTCGGCGGCGTCGGCGGGCTCGGTGAGCAGTATCTGACAGTAAGAGAACAGATCCGCTGCGTAACGGTCATAGGCCGCCGCCAGGCCGGCCGGGTCGTTCGCAACGATCGCGGCCACAATGTCCCGGTCGCGCATGGGCTTACGGTAAGACCCGACGGCTGGGCGGCGGGCCAATTCGGGCCCATCACCGGGGTCGCCGCGGAATTCCGGTCAAGCAGTTGGCCGACCGGCCGGCTGGCCGCCACGGACTCGCCGATGCGCCCGCCCGCCCCGCGCCGCTCGAGCCCGTGCCATCCGGTCCCGTCCCGCCCGGCCCAGTGCCGCCCGTTCCAGCGCCACCCGTTCCAGCGCCACCCGTCCCAGCGCCACCCGTCCCAGCGCCACCCGTTCCAGCGCCACCCGTTCTAGTACTGCCTGGCCTAGGGCTGCCCGTCCCAGTGCCGCCCGGCTCCGTGCTATCCCGTCCAGTGCTGCCAGTCCCAGTGCCGCCCGGACCAGTGACGCCCGTCCCAGTGCCGCCCGCCCCAGCGCGGCGAGGACCGGGGCAGCACTGGCCGACGCTGGCCGAGCCGGCGTGTGCCCGGCTGGTCCCGCCCGGCTGGGCGGCAGCAGCCAGTGGGCCGTGACGGCACCGGCGGCGCCCAGCCGTGGCTGGCTGAGCGCCGCCGGTACTGTCTCCCAATACGCGGCAGTCCTGTGCTGGGGCCGCCGGGGGCAGGCAGCGGTGCGCCGCCCTGCCGCCCAGCACCAGTGGCTGGCCGGCCGGCGGCCGCGCAGTAGCCGAAGCAACCATGATCGCCGGTGTCATGGCCGGGCCCCGTGACGTCCGCAGCCGGGGGTGGGTAGGCAGCAACAGCATGACGCTGGCTGTCGCCGCGACCAGCACGCTGACCGCAACCCCGGACGCTTTCGTCAGTGAGTCCATGCCGCGTCCCCTCCTAACGACGGCGCCGGGTTACGCCGTCGGAGGTAGGAGTCCGCGCCCCGGCCAGCGCCAACACTTTCTGCCGAAATTTCTCATCCCGGCCTTTCCCAGCCTCCCGCCCGCGCCGCCGTGCCCACTGGGCAGCCCACCCGCCACCACCTGCAGCACCGCCTCGCTGGGGCCCGCGGCCAACCCCTCCCCGCGCCAGGGCCGCGCCTGCCTGCGGCAGGCGTCGGCTAACGCCGCCGGAGCGCGTGGCTGATGAAATCTATGATGCTGATGTGACCAGTGATAGCCGCCAAGGGTGGGCGCACTTGTTGATGTTGAAAATGGTCCCCATGGAGCGTGGCCAGCTTCAACATCAACAACGAGAGTGATCATCTCCGCACTCTTAGGCAGCGGCATGGCAACCGGAACCGCTCGGGTCCGGTCGGCGTAGGCATCCCACCGTCCGCAATCGCGGAGCGGCAGCTGGGCTGTGACCTCCGCGCCGCTTCACCACGCTGTGGCGCGAACTGGCCACAATGGCGGCCTTTTTGTTTACCGAAATATTCTAGCCTGGAATACCTCCTAGGGGTATTTGAAGATACCCCTAGGAGGTTTATGAATTCCCAGCTTCATTCCTGATCACTTCGCATCAGTGCAGCTCAGAGGGGTGATGAATGCCATGTGCACCGCCACGTCTTGCCGTCGGCTAAGTCCACATCTACGCTTTTCTTATTCATTCAGGCCAGCCAGGAGTCCCGGTTATGAGCGAGGTTGCGGTCGGGGTGCCCGCAGCCGCTTGGCCAGCCCCGGACACCCGCCGCCTGCTGCAGCTGGCGCTGGGCGCGCTCTGGCTGCTG
>DATCUG010000339.1:0-19917 GCA_036567525.1 Streptosporangiaceae bacterium
ACCCCGGCGATCAGCTGCGGCCGGCCCGGCGCCGGGCGGCCGGCCGGCTCACGGGCTGGACGCGGACTGAGCCGGCCCCTCGCTGTCCTGGTCAGCGGCGAGCGCGCTGGCCAGGTCCGGGTGGATTTGGACGAGCTCGCCCGCGCCGATGATGGAGAACACCCGGTGCACGCCCGGCGAGCCGATGACCAGCCGGAGCTCGCTGCCCTGGCCGCTGGCCTGCCGGTGGCTGAGCATGATCGCGCGCACCCCGGCCGAATCGCAGAACGTAGTCCCGGTCATGTCCACCACCAGCACTGCGGGCCGCTGGGCGAGCGCGGCCAGCAGGCCTTCCTGCACTTCGGCGCCGTTGGACATGTCGATTTCTTCGGGCATCGCGACGACCGCGAGCTGCCCGTGCCAGTTCACCGGCAGGTGCCCTGACTTCACGATTTATCACCCGCCTGCGCGAGATTGGAAACCGACCCAGCCTGGCCCGGCGGACCAGGCGCTTTTCACTGACGAGTGGCGCCGGTGATTATCCTATCCATGTCGATCGCGGCGCAAGTCAACCACAGGCCGCGCAGACCAGCCAGCCGCCGGGCCGTGGCCCCGGCGTGCGGTGGCGCCGAACAGGAGGGGCGGTCGGGCCGATGACCGGTACCGGAAGCCCTAGCCAGGTCTTCCCCGGCTCCGGCGTCATGGCGACCCTGATGCGGGAGCACGACTGGGCCGCTTCCCCGCTCGGATCGCCCACCGGCTGGCCGACCAGCCTGCGCGTTGCCACCAGGATCTGCCTCACGTCGAGATTCCCGATGCTCGTCTGGTGGGGCCCGGACCTCCGGATGATCTACAACGACGCCTACCTGCCGATGCTGGGCGACAAGCACCCGGCGCTGGACAAGCGGGGCGAAGAGGTGTGGGCCGATGTGTGGCCGATTGTCGGGCCGATGCTGGATGGTGTCCTGAAAACCGGGCTGCCGACCTGGTCGGAGAACCTGCTGCTGCCAATGACCCGGCACGGGTACTGGGAGGAGACGTACTTTACGTACTCCTACAGCCCGGTGCTCGACGACCACGGAGCCGTGCGTGGCGTGTTCACAGCGGTGACCGAGACCACCGAGCAGGTCATCGGCGCCAGGCGGCTGGCCGTGCTGCACGACCTGGGCACACAGGCGGGCGCCGCACACACCGTGGAACAGGCTTGTGCCCTGGTCAGCGAGTCGCTGGATCGGGCCAGGGACGATATCCCGTACTTCTCCCTCTACCTCGGACGGGGCGGAAAGACCGGGTTCACCCTGGCCGGGGTGACGGCAGGCGCGGAGGCTGCGGCCGAAGCGGACCGGTGGCCGCTGGGCCAGGCTCTGGATCAGTCACGCCGGCTGGTGGTGGGTGATCTGGCCGCCCGGGCGGGCCGGCTACCGGCCGGGACCTGGACGGAGCCACCGGCCGAGGCGATGGTGCTGCCGCTGTACGCGGCGACCCAGCCCATCGGTGTGCTGGTACTCGCGGCGAGCGGGGGGCGTCGGCTCGACGAGGACTACCGGACCTTCATGGGCCTGGTCGCCCGGCAGACCGCGTCGCTGATCAACGGCGCGAGCGCCTACCAGGCCCAGCAGCGCCGGGCCGAGGACCTGGCCGAACTGGACCGGGCTAAGACCATCTTCTTCTCCAACATCAGCCACGAGTTCCGCACCCCGCTGACCCTGATCATGGGACCGGTCCAGGAACTGCGCAGCCGGCTACAGGAGGCCGGCCAGGACACCCGCGACGACCTGGACGTGGTGTACCGCAACGGGCTGCGGCTCGGCAAGCTGGTCAACGCACTCCTGGACTTCTCCGGCATCGAAGCCGGCCGGAGCCACGGCCACTTCGAGCCGGTCGACCTGGCTGGGTTCACCGCCGACCTGGCCAGCGCGTTCCGGGCCGCCTTCCAGCGGGCCGGGCTGGCCTTCGAGGTGGACTGCCCACCGCTGGGCGAGCCCGCCTATGTGGACCGGCCGATGTGGGAAAAAGTCGTGCTCAACCTGCTGAGCAACGCGCTGAAATACACCATGACGGGCTCCGTCCAGCTGTCCCTCACCGCATCCGGCGGCCGTGCGGTCCTGCGCGTGACGGACACCGGCATCGGCATTGCCGCGCAGGACATGCCGCACATCTTCGAACGCTTCCACCGGGGCAGCAGCCCGCAGGCCCGGTCCAACGAGGGCAGCGGCATCGGCCTGGCCCTGGTCAAAGAGCTGGTCGAGCTGCACGGCGGCGGCATCAGCGCAGCCAGCGAACCAGGGGTGGGCAGCACGTTCACCGTCTCCATCCCACTCGGCCGCGACCACCTGGCCGACGACAGTGTGTTCCCGGCCAGCCAGGAGGCTGGCCCGGTCATCGCGGATGCCTTCCTCGAGGAAGCCCTGCGCTGGCTGCCCGCCCCACCGGGACCTGGCCCGCACGACCCGGCCGGGCACCGGGCCGGTGCGGCGCCGGAGCCCGCCGCGTCGGTGCTGATCGCCGACGACAACGCGGACATGCGTGACTATCTCCAGCGCTTGCTCCAGTCCCGGTACCAGGTCACCGCCGTGGCTGACGGCCGGGCGGCCCTGGATGCCGCCCGGGCCGCGCCACCGGATCTGATCGTCAGTGATGTGATGATGCCGGAGATCGACGGCCTCCGCCTGGTCGAGGCGCTGCGGGCGGATCAGCGCACGGCCAGCGTCCCAGTCCTGCTGCTGTCGGCCCGGGCCGGCCAGGAAGCCGCGGTGCAGGGCCTGGAGGCCGGCGCGGACGACTACCTGGTCAAGCCGTTCGCCGCCCAGGAGCTGGTGGCCCGGGTCCGCGCGGCCATCGAGCTGACCCGGCTGCGGGCCCGCAACGCCCGCTGGCGGTCCGCGCTGACCGAGGCGCTGCAGGAAGGGTTCTTCGTGGCCCGGGCCGATGGCTCGATGCTCGAGGTGAACAAGGCCTTCCGCGACATGCTCGGCTTCGGCCCCGAGGTGTCACTGGACGCGATGCCCCGCATCTGGTGGCCTGACCAGGCGGCCGAACCGGACGCGCACCAGCTGGTGGCCACGGCCTACGCCACCGCCCAGGACCAGCCTGCGGGCAGCTTCACGGTGCCGCTGCGGCACGCCGCCGGGCACCGGATCTGGGCCGCCGTCACGTTCACCGCCGTCGACGACCCCGACACCGGCAGCCGGATGCTGGTCGGCACGGCCCGGGATGTGACGGCGGAGCGGCGCGCCGCGCAGCACGAGACGGCCGTGATCGCGATGACCAGCCGCCTGTCGGCGGCGGTCACCACCGACGGGGCGCTGGCCGCCGGGCTAGCCGAGCTGCGCCGCCAGTTCGGGGCCAGCCAGGCTCTCGCCGCCACCTGGCACGACCAGGACGAACCGGTCCTGCTGTCCGAACCGGACGGTCCAGCCTGGGACGAGCTCCCCGGACAGCTGCGCGCCACCCTGGAGTCGCTGCGCAGCCAGCCGGCCCTGCAGATCAGCACGCCGGCCGGCCCGACCGGCGGGGCGGGCACCGCCGTCGAGTACTCCGGGAACATCACCGTCATCTGGCTCGGCCTGGACAGCCGGCCGCCGCTCGGCCCGGAAGACCGGACCCTGCTGGCGCTGCTCTGCGGCCACCTCGGCCAGGTCCTGACCCGGCTCCGCCTGCTCGACCAGGAGCGCGAGACGGCGCTGGCCCTGCAGCACGCCATGCTCGGCCCCAGCCGGCTTCCACCCGGCTTCGCGGTCCGCTACGAGCCCGCCACCCCGCCGCTGGAGATCGGCGGCGACTGGTACGACGTCGCGGAATTGCCAGATGGGCAGATCGGCATCATCGTCGGCGACTGTGTCGGCCGCGGGCTGGCCGCGGCCAGCGTGATGGGGCAGCTACGCAGTGCCTGCCGTGCCCTGCTGCTGGATGCCCCCGGGCCGGCTTCGGCGCTGTCCGCCCTGGACCGGTTCGCGACGCTCATCCCAGACGCGATGTGCAGCACGGTGTTCTGCGGGATGCTCGACCCGGCCACCGGACAGCTCCGGTACGCCAGCGCCGGGCATCCCCCCGGGATCCTCGCCCATCCCGGTGGCCGGGTGGAACTGCTCGACCAGGGCCACTCCCCCGCCCTGGGACTGGCCCCGGACCGGGCCCGCAGCGAGGGGGCCGTGCCGGTCCCGGAAGACGCCACCCTGCTGCTGTACACGGACGGCCTGGTCGAGCGACGGGGGGTGGACATAGCGGTGACCACCGAGCGAGCCGCCACGCTGCTCCAGAACGGGCATCAGGAGCCAGCCGCCCAGCTAGCCGACCAGATCATGACCGGCCTCGCGCCTGCGCAGGGCTATGAGGACGACGTGGCCCTGCTGCTCTATAGCCGGCCAGCGCCGTTCAGCATCCAGTTCCGGGCCGACCCCGACGAGCTGGCCCCGGCACGCCGGAAACTGCGCGGCTGGCTGAGCAAGCTCAGCATGGACCCGCAGGTCGCCCAGGATGTCCTCATCGCGGCGTGCGAAGCATGCGCCAACGCCATCGAGCATGGGTACCGCGGGTCGCGCACCGGGACCGTCTGGCTCCGGGTCGAGGCGGCCGGCCCGGAGCTGCTGATCACCGTGGCTGACCGGGGGCGATGGAAGCCGCCGCGCCAGATCCGGGACCGGGGCCACGGCCTCAAGCTGATCCGGGCGACTATGCGCGACGTGGCCATCACCGCCAGCGAACTCGGCACCACGGTCGAGATGCGGGCAGGTACGTCCTGACCTGCGCGGCCCGGGCCACCGGCCGCCTCAGGCAGGCGTGCGGCGTAGAATGCCGCTGCGGCGGGAATCGACGTGGCCAGGATGAGGCCCAGCCTCAGCGGCCGGACGCCATCATGCTGAGGGAACCTGGATGAGCACGGCACCGGACCAGCCGGCGAAAGAGCACCCTGCGGGCTTCCACCATGAAGCGTTGCTGTACCCCGGCGCTACCGAGTTCATGACCGGTGTGCTGTCCTTCCTCCACCCCGCGCTGGACGCAGGTCACCCCACTCTGGTGCTGCTGACCGCGGCCAAGATCGACGCTGTCCGGAATGCACTAGGACCGGCCGCCGAGAAGGTGAGCTTCGCCGACGTGGCCGACGTCGGCGGTAACCCAGGCCGGCTGATCGGGGTCTGGCAGCGCTTCATCGACGGGCACGCCGACGCCGGCCAGGTCCGCTGCGTCGGCGAGGCTGTATTCCCCGGCCGGTCGCCCGCCGAACTGGCCGAATGCGTGCGGTATGAGGAACTGCTCAACGTCGCCTTCGGCCCGGCCACGCCGCTGCGCCTGCTCTGCCCCTACGACGGATCGGCGTTGCCGGAGCAGGTCCTGCAGGACGCCCGGCGCACCCATCCCTACCTCACCGCGGGCCGGCCCGGCGACGAGCAGGCCTCTACCGACTTCCAGCCCACCGACGCGGCTGAGTTGTACCGGCGGCCACTGCCCGCCGGGCCCGGCGACGCCGCGCTGATCACGTTCGAGCGCGGCGGCCTGGGCAGCCTGCGTGGCTTCGTCACCGCGCGGGCCGAGCAGGCTGGCCTCGGCCCGCGGCCGGTCACCGCGCTGGTGGCCGCGGTCAACGAGATCGCTACCAACAGCCTGCAGCACGGCGGCGGGCACGGCGCACTGCGGATGTGGACGGACGACGGCTGGCTGCTGTGCGAGGTGTCCGATCAGGGTCACCTGACCGCCCCGCTGGCCGGCCGGATGCCACCCGCGGCCGACCAGGGGGCCGGCCTGTGGCTGGCTAACCAGCTCACCGACCTGGTGCAGATTCACTCCACGTCAGGCGGCACCATCGTCCGGGTGCACCAGAAACTGAACGCCGGCTAGTCACCCGGCACCGGGCGGCGCCGGGCCTGGCCGGACTGCCCGCCCGTCGGCGAGCCATGCTCCGGGTCCTGCGGGACGGTCAGCCCGTCCAGCGGGTTGACCTGCTCGGCCGGGACATAGTCCGGCGTGGCCAAGGCGGCCTCTGGATGGCCCTTGTCCACCTGCTCCTTGACCCGGAAGTGCTCCCGGGCATCACGGTGGCTCGGCTTCTTGTGCTTGAACCGGTAGGTCGGCACCAGCACCAGGGCCACGATGGCCACGAAGATGATCAGGCTCAGCGGCCAGTTGGCGATGACAGCCCCAGTCATGACTCCTCCTTCATCAGGAACTTCAGTCAGCTGGCGCCAGCGCGGGCCCGGCGGACGCCGTAATGCGTCTGTCCGCAACTTCCCGGCTGCACTCGGTTAAACGCGGTTTGGATCGCGCCGCCGCGGGAAGCGCGGGCCTTCGGGGCGACGGGGCAGGCGGAAGGACGGAGCGATGGCAGGGATGCACGAATGACCAGCCAGTTCGCGGATGCGCGGTTCGCTGACGCCGCGCTGCCGCACTTCGGGCAGCTACGCGCGGCGGCCACCGCGAAGACGCGTAACCCAGTGGACGCCGAGGACCTGGTCCAGGAGACGTACACCAAGGCCTACGCCAGCTTCCACCAGTTCCGCGAGGGCACGAATGCGCGGGCGTGGCTGCTGCGCATCCTCACCAACACGTTCATCAACGGCTACCGGCGGCGGCAGCGGGAGCCGAGCCGGGTCTCGTTGTCCGATTCGCCCGACTGGCAGCCCGGCCAGGCCGGGACGGCCCATCGGTCCGCGGAGGAGATTGCGCTCGGCCGGATGACCGATACCCAGGTCACCCAGGCGCTGCAGCGGCTGCCCGCGGACTTCCGGCTGGCCATCTACCTGGCCGATGTGGAGGGCTTCTCGTACCGGGAGGTGGCGGGCATCATGCACTGCCCGATGGGCACCGTAATGTCCCGGCTGCACCGGGCGCGCAGCCAGCTCAGGGACATGCTCCGGGAGTACGCGGCGGACCGGGGCATAGTCCCGCATCCGCGCTACTCGGCCGAGAGCTGACCCGGCCAGGCGACGATGGCACGCCGGGTACGCCGCGGGGTCACGCCGCTGCTGGAAGAGGGCGCGTCCGCGGTCGACAAGCGGCTGCGCGCCGCGAAGTTCATGCGCAAGGCGCTGCGCCATGTGTTCCCCGACCACTGGACGTTCTTCCTCGGCGAGCTGGCGCTGTACTCGTTCATCATCCTGATCCTGACCGGCGTGGTCCTGACCCTGTTCTTCAAGCCGAGCATGAGCGAGGTCATCTATCACGGGACCTACACCCGGCTGGATGGCACGCACATGAGCGAGGCGTACGCGTCCACCTTGCGGATCAGCTTCGACGTGCGGGGCGGGCTGCTGATCCGGCAGATCCACCACTGGGCGGCCAACGTATTCGTGGCCGCGATCTGCTGCCACCTGATGCGCATCTTCTTCACCGGTGCGTTCCGGCGGCCGCGCGAGCTGAACTGGATGATCGGGGTCACCCTGTTCGCCCTCGCGGTGGCCGAAGGGTTTTTCGGTTACTCGCTGCCCGACGACGCGCTGTCCGGCACCGGGGTGCGGATCGCCCAGGGCATCATGCTGTCCATCCCGGTTGTCGGGTCGTATGTCTCGTTCTTCGTGTTCGGCGGCCAGTACCCCGGGATGAGCTTCATCCCGCGGTTCTACATCGTGCACGTGCTGCTGATCCCCGGGCTGCTGCTGGCGCTGATCACGGCGCACCTGATGCTCATCTGGCACCAGGAGCACACCCAGTGGCCAGGCGGCAAGAAGACCGACAGCAACACGGTCGGCGACCCGATGTACCCGGTGTTCATGGCCAAGACCGGCGGGCTGTTCATGTTCGTGTTCGGCGTGCTGGCCCTGCTGGCCACGGTCGCCCAGATCAACCCGATCTGGCTGTACGGCCCCTACCATCCGGATCTGGTCTCCATGTTCTCCCAGCCGGACTGGTACGTCGGGTTCATGGAGGGCTCGCTGCGGATGATGCCCGGCTGGGTGACCAACATCTGGGGGCACACGTTTGCCTGGAACGTGTTCCTGCCCGCGGTGTTCCTGCCCGCGACATTCTTCCTGATGCTGTATATCTACCCGTTCGTCGAGCAGTACTTCACCGGTGACCTGCGCTATCACCACGTGCTGGACCGGCCGCGCAACGTGCCGACCCGCACCGCGCTGGGCGCCGCGGTGGTCACCCAGGGTGGTGTCCTGCTGCTGGCCGGTGGCGACGACGTGATCGCGGAAAACTTCGACGTTGGGGTGGAATACCTGGTCTGGTTCTTCCGGGTGGGCTTCTTCCTGTTCCCGGTCATCGCGTTCGTGCTGACCCGGTACGCCTGCCTGGCGCTGCAGCGCCGCGACGCACGGCGGCTGTCCCGTGGTGTCCCGGCCGGGCTGATCGAACGGCAGCCGGACGGCAGCTACGTGGAGCTGACCCGGCCGGTGCCCGACGAGCAGGAATCCCTGTTGCGGGCCGAGCTGCCGGCCAGCCTGATCCGGCCCATCCCGCGGCACATCCTCCCGCTGCCCACCCCGCGGCGGATCCAGGCTCAGGCCCGGGCCCGGCTCAACCACTTCTACACCCGCTACGAGGTGGAGACCCCGAGCAACGACGGCGACCACGGCCGCTACGAGGTCCACCTGGCCCAGCAGGAAAGCGACGGTGAAGGCGATGAGTAACCATGATCACTGAGCGGACGGCCCATGACGGGAGCAGGCCGGCTGCCGACCTTCCCCGGGCCAGCCAGCTGACCGCGCAAGTGCTGGTCCAGGGGGCCACGCTGGCCGGCCAGGAGGTGGCGCTGGCCCGGGCTGAACTGCGGGCCAACGCCCGCCCGGCGGTGCAGAGCGGCTTGCTGCTCGGCACCGGGGCGGGCCTGGCCGGGGTGGGCGGCCTGACCCTGCTGGCCACGGTCATCATCGCGATCAGCCTGGTCCTGCCGGCCTGGGCGGCCACGCTGATCGTGGGGGGTGCGCTGGCCGCGGTGGGCGGCGCCCTGACCCTGGCCGGCCGCAGCCGGCTCACCCGGGTCATCCCCGGGCTGCCCATGACCACCCAGAGCATCCGGGAAGACCTCCGCGAGCTGCGCGAGGCGGCCCGGTCGTGAACCGTGACGTACACCTGGCGGAAGCCGCCGAACTGGCCGAACTGCGCGCGCAGGCGGCCCAGCAGCGGGCCGAGCTTGGCGCCAGCGTGCAGGCCCTGGCCAGCCGGCTGCGCAACGGCAGCGCCCGGGGGTACGCGCTGGACGCGGTGCGGCTGGCCGGGGCCCGGCTGGACCGGCGCCGCGTCCTGCTGACCGCCGGGTTGCCAGTGGCCGCGCTGGTGCTGGTGACCGCGGCGGTGGCGGTGCTGTCCGTGCGGCGGCCGCGGACCCGGAGGTAGCGGCGACATGCAGTTTCAGCGGGCGTTCAGTTACGCGTTCGATACCGAGACGAGGATCGCGATGGTGGTCTTCGGCTTGGTGCTGCTGGCCATGCTGGTGGCGTTCGGGCAGAGCGCCTACCGGCGGCGCAAGCGCAAGGGAGCGTCGAAACGGGCCGAGCACAACCTGCTGGAGCTGTGTTACGTGTCCGTGGTGGCGGTCGTGGTCGCGTTCGACATATTCGTCAGCTTCTCGGCCAACGCCATGTGGTGGCATGACCCGCGGCCGGCCATGACGGTCCGGGTGACCGCGTTCCAGTGGTGCTGGGACTTCCGCTACACCGGGACCCCGGTCGACATCAGCGCGCGCTGCGCGGGCGGGCCGATTCCCACCCTGGTGCTGCCGGCCGGCCGGCCGGTCCGGCTGCAGTTCACCTCCCATGATGTGATCCACGGGTTCTGGGTGCCGGGGCTGCGGCTCAAATTGGACGCTTACCCGGATCACGTGAACACGGTGTCGTTCACCCCGCCCGCGGGCTACTGGGTGGGTCATTGCTCCCAGCTCTGCGGCCTCTACCACAGCGAGATGATGTTCCGCGTGCGGGCCCTGCCGGCCGCGGCGTTCGACCGCTGGCTGCACGCACACGGCGGCCCGGCCAGGCTGGTGAGCACCCGGTGACCGCGATCCGGCGCCCGCCCCCGCTGGCCCGCCCGGCCGCCCGCCGCGCGGACCGGATGGAGTGGCTGGTCAGCACCGACCACAAGCGGATCGGGCTGCTCATCATCGGCACCAGCCTGGTGCTGTTCTATGCGTTCGGCGCGCTGGCCATGACCATGCGCACCCAGCTCGCCCGCCCGGACCAGCACCTGCTCAGCAACCAGCAGTACAACCAGGTCATGACGCTGCATGGCAGCGGCATGATCGCGCTGGTGGTCACCCCGATCGCGCTCGGGCTGGGCGTCTACCTGGTCCCGCTGATGATCGGCGCGCCGAGCATCGCCGCGCCGCGGGCCACCCTGCTCGGCTACTGGCTGTATGTCGGCGGCGCGCTGGCCATCATCCTGGGCTGCGCGGTGCCGGGCGGCGCGGCCAGCGGCTGGTGGTCCTACATCCCGCTGGCCAACGGCAAATACTCGCCCGGCACCGGGCAGAACCTGTGGACGGCCGGGGTGACCCTGGCCGCGGCCGGCATGCTGATCATCAGCGGCACCGTGGCCTGGACCATCCTGACCCGGCGGGCGCCTGGGATGAGCATGATGCGGCTGCCCGTGTTCGTCTGGTCCGAGCTGGTCACCTGTTTCATGGGGCTGACCGCGTTCCCGTCCCTGCTGGCCGCGATGGGCCTGCTCGCCTGGAGCCGGGTGCACCCGTCCAACATCAACTTCTGGAATGTGCTGTACGAGCACATGTTCTGGTTCTACGGGCACCCGGTCGTGTACATCATGTTCTTCCCGTTCGTCGGCTGCGTGGCCGAGGTGCTGGCCACGTTCTGCGGACGGCGGTTCTTCGGCTATAAGGGCACCGTGCTGGCCCTGCTGGTGTTCGCGGCCGGGTCGATGGCGGTGTGGGGCCACCACATGTTCACCAGCGGCCAGGTCACCAACGACTACTACTCGCTGACGTCCAACTTCCTGGCCCTGCCGGCCGGCGTCGAGTATTTCGGCTTCCTCGGCACGCTGATCGGCGGGCGGCTGCGCTATTCGACGCCGATGCTGTTCGCCCTGGCGTTCATCCCGCAGTTCCTGGTCGGCGGGCTGACCGGCATCCTGGTCGCCAGCCCGGCCATCGATTACCACGTCAACAACAGTTACTTCGTGGTCGCGCACTTCCACTACACGCTGCTGGCCGGCAGCATGTTCGGCTTCTTCGCCGGGGTGTACTACTGGCTGCCCAAGGCGACCGGGATCATGTTCAGCGAGCGGCTGGGCCGGCTGCACTTCATCCTGATGGTGATCGGCACGAACGTCACGTTCCTGCCGATGTTCGCCCTGGGCATGCTGGGCATGCCCCGCCGGGTGGCCACCTATCCGGCCAGCCAGGGGCTGAACGCGCTCAACCTGACCGCGACCATCGGGGCGTTCATCCTCGGCTGCTCGCTGCTGTTCTTCATCTACAACCTGTACATCTCGAACTACCGGAAGGTCCCGGCACCACCGGACCCGTGGCAGGGCACCACGCTGGAGTGGGCCACCTCGTCCCCGCCGCCCCGGTTCAACTTCACCGCCGAGTATCCGGTGCCGCGGATCCGGAGCTATGCCCCGCTGCTGGACATCCGAGAGCGGGCCAGCCGGGCGGCCGCCGACGGGGGCGGGGAGGAATCGCCGTGAAGATCACCTCCACCGCGGCCCGGGTCGTCGCCCTGTGGGGCGGGTTCAACTTCGTGTTCGTCGCCGTGCTGATCGGCATGGGCGAGCAGCCCGTGGTCATCGCCATCTATGCGTCGGCGGCCGCCCTGGTCGAGATCATCGCCGCGCTGGTCTGGGTGGGCGCGCGCCGCCAGGAGCGGCGCACCCGCTGGCGGCAGGCGCCGAACGGGGATGCCGTCGTCATCTTCGCCGCCGGGGTGGTGCTGGCCGCCCTCGGCGTCTGCTTCTACCCCTACGTCGCCCTGCTGGCCATCGCCCCGTTCGCCATGGCTGCGCTCACCGCACTGTCGGACCGCAATGGCTGACCCACTGCCCCCGCTGACCGCGGCCACGGCCGTGCGGGTGTGGCAGTTCGCCCCGCTGGCCAGCGCCACGCTGCTGGTGCTGGCCGCGGCCTACCTGACCGGCGTGCGGCGGGTCGCGGCCCAGCATCCACAACGCCCGTGGCCCGGTGGCCGGACGCTGGCCTTCCTCGCGGGGCTGGGGGTCATCGCGGTCGCCACCCAGAGCAGTCTCGGCGCCTACGACGACGTCCTGTTCAGTGCGCACATGATGCAGCACCTGCTGCTGATCATGGTGGCGCCGCCACTGCTGGTGCTCGGCCGGCCGGTGACCCTGCTGCTGCACGCGGCGGGCAACCCGGTGCACACATGGGTGAAACGGGCCGTGCGCTCGCCCGTGGTGACCGCGCTGACCTGGCCACCGGTGGCTATCGCGGTGTACTGCGCGGTGGTCGCCAGCACCCACCTGACGCCGCTGATGGACCTGGTGCTGCGCAACAGCGTGGCGCACGACGCCGAGCACGCGCTCTATCTCATCGCCGGGTACCTGTTCTTCCTGCCGGTGGTGGGCTCCGAGCCGATCCGGTGGCGGCTCTCGCTGCCGGCCCGGTTCCTCATGCTGCTGATCGTGATGCCGGTGGACACCGTGGTCGGGGTGATCCTGATGATCGCCCCGGGCGAGCTGTTCCCGCCCTACCTGCACACCGGGCGGGCCTGGGGGCCCAGCCCGCTGGCCGACCTGCACGCCGGCGGCATCCTCATGTGGGCAGGCAGCGACCTGGTGATGACCGTGCTCGCGGCCGGCCTGGCCGTGCTGCTGGTGCACGGCACCGGCCGGGCCAGGCCGGCTCGGGCCGGGGACGCCGGGGACGACGACGCGCGGCTGGCCGCCTACAACACAAGGCTGGCCGCGCTCGGCGATGCCGCGCGCCCGCCGCTGGCCAGGCCCCCCTCGGGGGCGGGCTGACCGGCCCGGGCCGGCCCAGTTTTGCCCGGTCGGACCTGGGTAGCAGCAGGCCCGTGGCTGAGCTGACCCCACCATGCCCGCGGCCCGGGGAGCTGACCCGTGGCTAGCGGAGAATCACGGCCGCCGCGTCAGCTGCCGCTGGCCCGGCGGGCCGGCGCGTGGCTGACCTGGTGGGTGCTGCTCATGTCGTTCTGGGTCATCCTGGACAACTCGATCGACACCGACGAGCTGCTGGCCGGGGCGGGCGCGGCGGCCATCGCGGCGTTCCTGGCCGAGCTGGTCACCTACCAGGCGGCCACCCGGCTGCGGATGCGGGTCGAGTGGGCGGCACCGGCGTTGCGTATTCCAGGAGAGGTGGCCCGGGACACGGGGATCGTGTTCGCGGCGCTGTACCGGCGGCTGGCCCGGGGTGTGGAGCCGCCCAGCGGATTCCGCGAGCTGCCGGTCCGCTACGGGGACAACACCGCGCCCGGGAAGACCCGGCGCGCGCTCCTGGTCGGCGGCACCTCGGTCGCGCCCAACTCGTTCGTGCTCGGCATCGACCAGGACCGGGACGTCATGATCATCCACCAGCTCGTGGTCAACCAGGGGGAGGCGGAGCAATGAACGGCTTCGTGATCGCCGCGATCGCCATGCTGGTCGCCATCGTCCCGTGCGGCATCGCGGTGGTCCGGGGCTCGGTCATGGCCGCGCTGGTCGCGTACGAGGCGATCAGCGCGATCGTCGTGATGGTGCTGATCCTGCTGGCCGAGGGGTTCAAGCGGTCCAGTGAGTTCGAGCTGGCCGTGCTGCTCGCGGTGCTGCTGTTCGGCAGCGGGCTGGTCTTCGCCCGGTTCCTGGAGCGCTGGCTGTGAGCCCCCGGGAGATCATCGTCTACCTGCTGCTCGGCCTGGCCGTGCTCATCGTGCTCGTCTCCTCGGTCGGCATCCTGATCATGCGCGACACCTATCAGAAGCTGCACTACGTGACCCCGGTGGCCGTGGTCGCGCCGGCCGTCGTGGCGGTGGCCATCCTGGTCCAGTCAGGATTCACCGAGAACTCGGTGATGACCTGGCTGGCGCTGGCGTTCATGCTGGGCGGCGGGCCGTTCCTGACCCATGCCACGATCCGGGCCGCGCGGATCAGGGCGGAGGGTGACTGGCGGGGCCGCCGCGCCTCGGCCGGCCGCGGCGGGGCCGGGCCGACCCGGGAATCGGCCGCCGCGGGCCAGGCCCGGGGAGGCGGCGATGACTGACTCGCACCTGCTGGCCGTGGTCACCCCGTACACGATCCCGGTCCCGCTGATGGACGTGCTCCAGGTGACGGTGCTGGTCCTGGTGGCGGCTGGGGCCACCGCCGTGGTGCTGGTCCGTGACCTGCCCCGGCAGGTGATCGTGCTGTCCGGGTACGGCGTGCTGCTGGCCCTGCTGTTCCTGGTCTTCCAGGCGCCCGACGTCACGCTGTCCGAGCTGGCTGTCGGGGCGGTGGCGTTGCCAATGATCTTGCTGCTCGCCCTGGCCAAGATCAAGCGGCGGGAGAAATGAACCCGGCGCTGCGCCGCTGGATCTTCCTGGCCGGGCTGGCCGGGCTGGCCGCGTTCTACCTGTGGGGCCTGACCGGGCTGCCTGGCTTCGGCAACTACCCCGGGCCGTACGGCGACCTGATCAACCGGATCGCGATCGCCCAGACCAGGGCCACCGGTGTGGTCTCGGCGGTCAACTTCGAATACCGCGGCTTCGACACCGTCGGCGAGGAATTCATCCTGTTCATCGCCGTGGCCGGGATGAGCGTGGTGCTGCGGCACCTGCGCAGCGAGCGGGAGCAGGACCCGGACAACCAGGGCGAGAACTGGTCGTTCCCGCCCGCCACCGACGCCATCCGGCTGGTCGCCCTGCTATTCGCCGGGCCGGTCGTCGTGTTCGGCTGGTGGCTCGCCTCGCACGCGCAGACCACCCCGTCCGGCGGCTTCCAGGGCGGGGTGGTGCTGGCCACCAGCCTGATGCTCGTCTACCTGGGCGGCGAGTTCCTGCTGTTCGAGCGGATCAGCCCGCACGACATCATCGACGCGGTGGAGGCGGTCGGGGCCGGCGGTTTCGCCGCCGTCGGGCTCACCGCGGTGGCCCTGGGCCTGCCCTACCTGAAGAACTTCCTCGGCCTGGGCACCACGCCCGGCGCGGTCAGCTCGTCCGGCACCATCGCGCTGATCAGCTTCTTCGTTGGCCTGGAAGTGGCGGCCGCGTTCATCCTGATCGTCGGTGAGCTAGTTGAGCAGACCCTCCTCGTCCAGCAGGGAGATCGGTGATGCACGTCTTCCCGTTCGTGGTGGTGGCCTGGATCCTCGGCGTCGGCCTGTACGGCATCGTGACCAGCCGTCATCTGGTGCACCAGATCGTCTGCCTGATCGTGGTGCAGTCCTCGACCTACGTGCTGCTGCTCGGGGTGGGCTACCGCACCGGCGCGGTGGCGCCCTACTTCTTCGACGTGCCGTTCCACACCCCGGCGGTGGACCCGGTGGTGCAGGCGCTGGCGCTGACCGACGTGGTGGTCGAGGCCGCGGTGACCGCGCTGCTGCTGGCCATCGCGGTGCAGGCGCAGAAGCGGTTCGGCACGATGGACCCGCAAGAACTCGTCCAGCTCAAGGGCTGACGGGCGGCTACCGTGGACCAATTGCTGCCGCTCGTCACCGTCTTGCCGTTGCTGATGGCAGCGGTGATCGCGGCGCTCAACCCACTGCTCGGCCGTGCCCGGCGGGTGCTGGACGGCGTGGCCATCCTGACCAGTGCCGCCGTGGCCGGCCTGCTGATCGCCATCCTGATCCAGGTGGCGCACGGCGACCAGGTCTACTGGTTCGCCGGCTTCCGGGCCAAGCACGGCGTCGCGATCGGCATCGACTACGCGGTCGGCCCGGTCAACGCCGGCCTGGCCCTGCTGGCCGCGGCGCTGGTCACCGCGGCGATGATCTTCTCCTGGCGGTACTTCGAGCAAGTCGGCAGCTATTACCACGTGCTGATGCTGGCCTTCCTGGCCGGCATGACCGGATTCTGCCTGACCGGGGACGTGTTCGACCTGTTCGTCTGGTTCGAGCTGATGGGCGTGGCCGCCTACGCGCTGACCGCGTACCGGCCGGAGGAACGCGGCTCGATCCAGGGCGCGCTGAACTTCGCCATCACCAACAGCGTCGGCGCCTACCTGTCGCTGTCCGGCATCGCGCTGATCTACGGCCGGACCGGCGCGCTGAACATGGCCCAGATCAGCCGGCACATCTCCAGCCACCGGCCGGACGGGCTGGTGGTGGTGGCGTTCGTGCTGATCATCACCGGGCTGCTGGTCAAGGGCGCGATCGTGCCGTTCCACTTCTGGCTGGCCGACGCGCACGCGGTCGCGCCCACCCCGGTCTGTGTGCTGTTCTCCGGGGTGATGGTGGAACTCGGCCTGTACGGGGTGGCCCGGGTGTACTGGTCCGTGTTCGGCACCGCACTCGGCCACCGGTCCACCATCACCGCCCTGTTCCTCGCGCTCGGGCTGCTCACCGCGGTGGTGGGCGCGCTGTTCTGCTTCCGGGAGCGGCACCTGAAGCGGCTGCTCGCGTTCTCCACCATCAGCCACGCAGGCATGTTCCTGGCCGGCATCGGCCTGCTCACCCCGCTCGGGCTGGCCGGCACGGCCGTCTACGTGCTGAGCCACGCGCTGGTCAAGGCGGCGCTGTTCCTGTGCGTGGGCATCGTGCTGCACCGGCTCGGCTCGGTCAACGAGCCCTGGCTGCACGGCCGGGGCCGCCGGCTGCCGGTGACCGGCGTGGTGTTCACGCTGGCCGCGTTCGGTCTGGCTGACCTGCCCCCGTTCACCACCTACCTGGGCAAGGGCTGGATCGAGGACAGCGCCACCAGCCACGGCATGGTCTGGCTCACCGTGGTGTTCATCGCCTGCTCGGTGCTGGTCGGGGCGGCCGTGCTGCGGGTGGCCGGCGGGGTGTTCTACGGGCTCGGCGACCCGCCCAGCGAGACCATGCAGATGGCCGAGGAATCCTCCGAGGAGACCAGCGAGACCGACGAGGCCAAGCAGCGCACTCCGCTGTCGATGATCGCGCCGCCCGCCGTGCTGGTCGCCGCGGCGGCGGTCATCGGCTTCCTGCCCCGGCTCGGCCCGGCGGTCCAGGCGGCCGCGATCCGGTTCCAGGACCAGCATGGTTACACCGGCCAGGTCTTGTTCGGCACGCCGGTGACCCATCCGGCTGCCCTGTATCCGGCCGAGAGCGCGGGGGTCGCCCCCGGCGACGTGCTCACCGGCCTGGGCTCGGCCGCCGGGGCGCTGTTCCTGGCCTACCTCGCGCTGTACTGGCGGCGGCTGCCACTGCTGCGCCGCGGCTTCGAGCCGGGCACCGGCCTGGTCGCGCCGATCCGCCGGTTCCAGAGCGGGGTGGTCAACGACTACGTGACCTGGATCGTGGTCGGCGTCGCCTGCGTCGGCGGCGCGCTAGCCTTCACCATCCACTGAGTAGTTCTGCGTACTACTACGCGCTACAGTGAACTACATGAGCCAGCCACTAAGCGTCCGCCTCAGCGACGCCACGGTCAGCCGTCTGGTGGCCCGGGCCCGGCGGGTACACCTGCCGTCCCGGACTCTGGCCCAGCGGTACGTGGAGGAAGGGCTGCGGATGGATGAGCATCCGCTGATCCGGTTCGCCGACGGCCCGGCTGGGCGCCGCGCCCGCCTGCTCGGGACGGGGAAGGACGTCTGGGAGATCATCACAGTTGTCCGCGACAACGGCGGCGACGCCGCTGAGTCCGCCCACTACCTGGAGATCCCGCTCGGCCTGGTGCAGGCTGCGATCGCCTACTACGGCGCCTATACCGCCGAGATCGACCAGCAGATCGAGGCCAACGAACAGGAGACTGCCGAGGCGCACGCCGCTTACCAGGCCGGTCAGGCTGCGCTCCGGCGGTGAAGCTGCTGCTGGACGAGATGCTGAGCCCGGCCATCGCGCGTGAACTGCGCTCCCGTGGACATGACGTGGAGTCGGTGGCCGGGAACCCTGACCGCGAGGCCCGGTCCGATCCTGAGGTGCTGGCCCTGGCCCGCACCGAGCATCGCGCGGTCGTCACCAACAACGTGCGGGACTTTCGCCCACTGCACCATGAAGCGATAACACCTGGTGGCCCAGGCCACTTCGGCATGATCTTCCTTCCCGGCAGTTACCCCCGTACCAGGGCCAGCACCGGCCGGATTGTCGTCGCACTGGAAACCCTCCTGGCCAGCCACCCCGGTGAGAAGGACCTGGCCAACGGGGAGGCATGGCTCTAGCACGGCGGCTGCGCCGCGGCCGGGCTGAGACGCGGCTCAAGCGGCGGGACGGAACACCACCCGGACGCAGCCGTCGGCCTTGTCCTTGAACATCTGGTAGCCGCGGGGGCCTTCGTCCAGCGGCAGCTCGTGGGTGGCCAGGTGCCGGGTGTCCAGCTCACCGGACGCGATCCGGTCCAGCAGCATGGGGATGTAGCGCTGGCCGTGCTGCTGCGCCCCGCGCAGCGTGAGGCCCTTGTTGATCAGCGCGCCCAGCGGGAACTTGTCCACCAGGCCGCCGAACACACCGAGCAGGAACACCGAGCCGCCTTTGCGGCAGGCGTGGATCGCTTCGCGGACCGCGGTGGGCCGGTCGGTCTGCAGCCGGAGCTGCTGCTTTACCTGGTCGTACGGGTACCCGGGCCCGGCGCTGTGCGCTTCCATGCCGACCGCCTCGATGCACACGTCGGGGCCGCGCCCGCCAGTGCGCTCCCGGAGCTCACCGCCCACGTCGGTGTCCGTGTAGTTGATCGTCTCGGCCCCGATCACCTGCTCGGCCATGGCCAGCCGCTCCGGGATGCGGTCGATGACGATCACCTTGGCCGCGCCGAGCAGCACCGCGGCCCGGGCGGCCAGCTGCCCCACCCCACCGCTGCCCCACACGGCCACCACGTCGCCGGGCTTGACCCCGCCCAGGTCAGCGCCCATCCACCCGGTGGGGGCCGCGTCGGAGGCGAACACCGCGCTGGCGTCGTCCACCCCGTCCGGGACCGGGAACGCGCCGTAGTCGGCGAACGGCACCCGGGCGTACTCGGCGTGGCTGCCGCGGAACCCGCCCATGGCGTGCGAGTAGCCGTACACCGCCCCGGTCTCGTACCCCCACAGCAGCTGGGCCAGCCCGGGGTTGGTGTTGCTGTTATCACACAGCGACCACTCGCCTTGCGCGCAGTACCAGCACCGGCCGCAGCCGATGAACGAGGCCACCACGACACGGTCACCGACTCTGTGCCGCTGGACCTGTGGGCCGGCCTCGACCACCTCGCCGAGGAACTCGTGCCCGATGACATCGCCGGCCCGCATGGCCGGGATGTACCCGCCAAGCAGGTGCAGGTCGGAGCCGCAGGTGGCGGTGGCACGGACCTTCACGATCACGTCCTGGTCGTTATGGATGGCCGGGTCAGGTACCTCCTCGACGGCCACCTTGTTCACGCCTTCCCAGCACAGCGCCTTCACAGCCGCCCCTCCCCACCAGACCGCGCGATGGCCAGGTCCAGCAGCTTCCCGGTAACCGTCGGATGGGTGGTAGGCGGCTCGTCCGGGCGGATCACCTCGCCGGTCTCGATGAGCGACTTGGCGTCCCGTAGCGCGCGACGGAGTTCCTGCCGCGGGTCGTCACCGCGCAGCCGGGCTGCCGCCATGGCCAGCCCGTCCGGCAGCGGCTCCTTCAGCCGCAGGCCCAGTTCGGTGCCGCGGTCCCCCGGCGCGGGCCGCACCGCCACCTCGGCCCGGCCAGCCAGCCTGGTGATCGGTTCCGGAAGCTGCCCGCCGTCCCCGGCGAGCCGCTCGGGTGGGCAGTTCACCGTGACCATCAGCCAGTGGTTCACCCCCTCGCCCTGGGTGCTGCTGGTGACCGCCTGGCCCACTGTGCTGCTGACCAGCCGCGAGGTCAGCCAGGCCGCGCCGGCCGCCCCGGCCACCATGGCCACGGCCGTCATCATCTTGCTCACCACATCACTCCGCTCTGTCCCGGCCGGTAAGTCGTCCTGGGGCTGGGTCTGCATCGCCTGGTCTGGGCTCCGGGCTCCGCCTGCC
>DATCUG010000340.1:0-2085 GCA_036567525.1 Streptosporangiaceae bacterium
GGCTACCATGCCCGCGTTCACCAGCCCGGCCATGCACGCGCCCCCGGTGACGGCGGTGTTAAAGGGGATCCGGCGGCGCGCCCGGGCGGGCGGGCGGCGTGGCAGCGCTCCGGTCAGCCCGGCCGGGATGCCGGCGGTGACCGCTGCCATCTCCCCGCAGGTGCGCGACGCGAGGGCCTGGCCGATCCGCGTGCCGGATTCGTCCCGGTCCAGCCGGCCCTGGACGAACGCGGCCTTGAGCAGGCCGGTCACCCGGTCGCGGTCGGCATCCGAGGCCCGCGGGCTTGCCGCCGGCTGGGCTCCCGGTTCTGGTCTCACCGGCGCCTCCTGCCTGTATGCACAGCGTTATCCGGTGAGCGTCCGGCGGCATGCTCGGGGGCCAGCGGTCCTGCCTGGCTACGACGGCTTAATCTGGCCCCGCCCAGGCTGGGGGCGGGTGACGGAATCCTTATGCCGGCTTGAAGTGGCCCCGCCCGGGCGGGTTGCGCGCGGGAGCCTCGTGGTGCTGCGCGGCGTCAGGAGGGTCTGGTGGCGGCCACGAAGGCTGAGCTGTTCGAACGCATCCGGCGTGATTCGTGGCGGGAGGGGCTGTCGGTCCGGGCGCTGGCCCGCAGGTACGGGGTGCCCCGGCGGCTGGTGCGGGAGGCGCTGAGGCCTGCTGAGCCAGGCCGCCGTGAGCGTCTTGCCGCATGAGATCTGCAAGGCCCCGCGCAGCCGGGCCGGGCGGGCCTACCCCAGCCTCATCTACTTCAACGAGGCTGGCCGGGGCAGTCACTTCGCTGCCTGGCAGGAACCGGCGCTGGTTGCCACCGAGGTCCGCGCCGCGTTCGGGTCAGTGCGCTAGCGGGGCGCCCCGGTCATTGACGGCACGGTTGACGGCCCGGTCTGGTTGCTGCCATCCTCCCCGCATGGGCTTGGGGGAACGCGTTCGCTACCAGACCTCCTTTACGGACTCGGCCCGCTGGGATGGGTTCGTGTTCCGTCCCGGCGACATCGTGATCAGCACCCCGGCGAAGTGCGGCACGACCTGGCTGCAGATGATCTGTGCCCTGGAGATCTTCAAAAGCGCGACATTCGACCGGCCGCTCGACCAGGTCTCGCCGTGGCTGGACGTCCTGCTGCGCCCGCTGCCCGCAGTGCTGGCCGGCCTGGAGGCACAGCCGCACCGGCGCTTCATCAAGACCCATACGCCCCTGGACGGATTGCCCTTCGAGGACCGGGTCACCTACCTGTGCGCAAGCCGGGACCCCCGGGATGTGGCCGTGTCCTTGGACAGCCATACCAGCAACACCGACCGGGCCGTGTCCCTGGCATTGCGGACCGATGCCGTGGGCGCCGTGGTCCTTGACGAGCTGCTGGCCGCCGCTCCGTCCCTGCCGAGCGGGACCGCGCGCGAGCGCTTCTGGTCCTGGGTCAATCCGGCCGCGCCCGGGAAGTCCGTGTCCGACCTGGAGATCATGCTTCACCATCTGGACACGTTCTGGCAGGTCCGCGACCAGCCGAACATCGTGCTGCTGCGCTACGAGGACCTCCTTGATGACCTCGAAGGGCAGATGCGCTACATAGCCGCTCGGCTCGGGATCGCCATCACCGAGACAGCCTGGCCGGACCTGGTCCAGGCCGCCACGTTCGCGGTCATGAAGGGCCGGGCCGGCGAGCTCGCGCCCGAAGCCAGCCACGACGGCTTCTATCACGACCACGGCCAGTTCTTCCACAGCGGAACGGCAGGCCAGTGGCGGCAGGTCCTCAGCGAGGAGGAGCTTCCCCGGTACGCCGCCCGAGTCGCCGAATGCGCGCCCGCGGACCTTGCCGCCTGGATCCACCGGCCCGCGCTGCCGGCGGCAGGCAACCTGTAAAGGGCGCGGTGCATGAGTGAAGACGCGCCGGAGCTGACCGCGGAACTGGTGGTGGACGGCGTCGTGCCGTCGCAGCCGGTGATCTCGCCCGACGGGTGCTGGGTTGCCTACGTCGTCGCTCCGGCCCGGCCAGGGACCGCACAGCGGCGACGACACCTACGACCTCATCGACCACGCGCTTCACCAGCTCGCCGACCGCCGCGGCGCCTGGCCCGGCGACGACCTGACC
>DATCUG010000341.1:0-2348 GCA_036567525.1 Streptosporangiaceae bacterium
GGTCCCGGGCGCGGGTCCTCGGCCGGGCCGCCAGCCACCGCCGCGGCCACCACGGAGTCGTCTATCACCACCCGCGGCGCCGGGCAGCCGTCCGGCACCGCGGCCATGGTGGCCGCGCTGCACACCACGGCGGCCGGTGCCGCGTCGGCCAGCATGAACGCGATCCGCTCCGGCGGGTAGCCCGGATCGACCGGCAGGTAGGCGGCACCCGTCTTCATCACCGCGAGCAGCACGGTCACCAGATCCGCGGAACGGTCCAGCATGACCGCCACCCGCGCGCCTGGTGCGGCCCCGGTCCCGGCCAGGTGGTGCGCCAGCTGCGCGGACCGCTGCTGCAGCGCGGCGTAGCTGATCACCTCATCCCCGCACGCCACGGCGGGCGCCTCCGGGGTCCGCGCGGCCTGGGCGGCGAACAGGGCGGGCAGCGGGCCGGCCGGCACCGGCTGGCCGGTGTCGTTCCACTGCCGGAGCACCAGATCCTGTTCCGCCTCCGCGGTGACCTGGACCCGGCCCGCGGGTACCCGTGGGTCGGTGGCGATCTGCCGCAGCACGCTGGTCAGCCGGTCCAGCAGGCCCGCCGCGGTGCCCGCGTCGAACAGGTCGGGCCGGTAGCTGATGTGCATCCGCAGCCGTTCCCCGGCACCGACCACCACGGTCAGCGGATAGTGCGCCGCTTCGTTGGTCCCGGCCGGGCTGATCGTGATGTCCCCGGGCGCCCGTGGCCTGGCCGGCGGGCGGGGGTAGTTCTCGTAGACCAGCAGGGTGTCGAACGCGGCGCCCGGGCCGGCCAGCTTCTGGATCTCGGCCAGTCCCAGGTGCTGGGCGCTGATCAGCGCGGACTGCCGCGCCTGCAGCTCAGCCAGCAGCTCGATGACTGGTCGGGCCGGGTCGATCCGCACCCGCACCGGCACCGTGTTGATGAACAGCCCGACCATCGACTCGACTCCGGCCAGCTCGGCCGGGCGGCCGGCCACGGTGCCGCCGAACACCACGTCGCTGCGGCCGGCCAGCCGGGCCAGCACCAGCGCCCACGCGCCCTGGATCAGCGTGTTCACCGTGAGGCTGTGCGCCTGGCCGACGGCGCGTAAGGCCGCGGCCAGGTCTGCGCCGACCTCACTGGCCACCCGGTCGGTCAGCACCGCGGCCCGGGTGGGGTCGGCCGGGGCGACCAGGGTGGGCTCGGCCGCGTCAGCTAGCTCGGCCTGCCAGGCCTGGCGGGCCGACTCCTTGTCCTGGGCGGCGGCCCAGGCCAGGTAGTTGCGGTAGGACACCACGGGGGGCAGGCCGCGGCCGTCCGCCCCGGCCGCGTACACCGCGGCCAGCTCGGCCAGCAGCACCGGCATCGACCAGCCATCCATCAGGATGTGGTGGCTGGTCACCACGAGCTGGTGCCGCTCCGCGTTGAGCTTGATCAGGAGCAGCCGGAGCAGTGGCGGTGATGCCAGGTCAAACCGCTGCGCCCGCTCGGCGGCGGCCAGCTCCGCCGCCTGCCGGGCCGCGTCGCCGTCCGGCCGCCCGGACACGTCCTCGGCCCGCCACGGCAGGACGACCTGCCGGGCAATGACCTGGACCGGCGGGGAGCCGGCCGGCTGCCGGAAGCAGCTGCGCAGCACCGCGTGCCGGTCCAGCAGCACCTGCCAGGAGGCACACAGGCGGGCCACGTCCAGCGGGCCGGACACCTCCAGCACCCGCTGCCCCACATACACGTCTGGGCCGTCGCTATCGAACGCCGCGTGGAACAGCAGCCCTTCGGCCAGGGGCGACACGGGCCAGATGTCTTCCACGTGTGATTGGGTCATCGCCCTTCCCTTTCCGCCATGTCCCGGGCAGAGTCAGTCGCCATGCCCCGGGCTGGGTCAGCCGCAAGATCCCGGGCTGGGTCAGCCGCGAGGTCCCGGGCCAGGTCAGCCGCGAGCCCGGCTTCGAGCTTTTCGATCTGGTCCTGGCCCAGTGCCACCAGCGGGAAGTCGGAGGGGGTGTGCCCGCCTGCGGCTGGGTGTGCGGCGTGGCTGACTAGGCCGGTGAGCATGGCGGCCCATTCGCCGGCCAGTTCGCGGGCGGCCGATTCCTGGAGCAGACCGTCCGGCCAGGACAGGGAGAGCCGCAGCATCATTCCGTCCGGGGTATCCCGGGTGATGGCACTTGCTTCGAGGGCATGCTTCACCGGGGTGGCCGGGTCCACGTCCCCGCCCAGGCTGCCGCTCGTCCAGTACCGGCGCCCGTGCTGGGCCGGTTGTGCGCCGGGCGGGGCCGGCTGTCTGCCGGGCGGGGCCGGCTGTGTGCCGGGCGAGGCAGGCTGTGTGCCGGGCGAGGTGCTGAACCGGCCCAGATAGTTGAAGCCGACCTGG
>DATCUG010000342.1:0-12078 GCA_036567525.1 Streptosporangiaceae bacterium
CGGAGTGGACGTGGCCAGCCTGGACCGGTACTTCGCCGGCCCGCCCAGCTGCCACGGGCTGATGCTCGGCTACGGCGCGGCCGACCGGGCCGGGGTGAGCCGCGGCTGCCGGGTCCTGGCCGAGATCCTGGCCGGGCTGCCGGCCGGCCGGGGTGACCTGAGCCGCGGCTGATCGTGATGATGCGGCCGGTCCAGGTCGATGTGCCCGGCGCCGGCCGCGGCGCAGCCGGGCACCTGGGCGGCCGCGAAATGGCCGCCCTGGGCCCAGTTGCGCCGTCCGCCCGGGCCGGTCCCGGCCGCTTCGGCCCGGCCGGCCAGCGCGGGTGGCGCGATCCGGCGGCGGGCCGCCACGGGCTCCCGGCCGGGGAACCGGGCTGGCCGCCCGGCCGGCCAGCCCCTGGGCACCTGCCACGAGTCGAGCCAGGACACGATCTCCGGCAGCCGCTCGGCCGGGCCCTCGCTGAACGGCCACCAGGCCTGGCTCAGCACCGCGATCTGCACGCACACCCGGCCCTCGGTGTTGACCGCGGCCAGCCCGTCCGGGGCCGGGGGCGCGGTTGGCTCGGCCGCCGAGGACGGCGGCACCTGGCACCAGTCCGTGTCCCGGGCCCAGGCCGGCCCGGCCGGCCAGCCCGGCCGGTCCAGCCAGCCCGGGTTCTCCGGCCAGCCCAGGGCACGGGCCCCCCGGACCACCGGGATCAGCTGGGCTACGTCGCCGGACACCGGGTTCCAGACCAGATGGCTGGGCCGGCCTAGCTCGATGAGCCGCTCGGCCACGGTCCGGGCGGGCAGCACCAGCGGGTTGGCGTACACCGGCAGCCAGACGGCCCGGGGCGCGCCACCTTTCATACAGCCGCCGTCGGCGGGGGCCGGGATTCGCTCGGCACCAGGCATCCACGCGTCCGTCACAGTGATCCTTCCGGATGGTCTAGACCTGTGGCCGAGCCGGCCCATAGTAACTACCTATGCCACAGTGCGTGAATAAGTCCAGAGCCGGAAGTCCGCATCCAGCGGGCGGTGCGGTCCCCGGGCCGCCCGCCGACCGGCCGCCCCGCCCCCGGGTACGGCGGCCATTTGCACGGCAACCTGCACTGCTGTGCGCCCGGCGGCGGCCCGCCCCGGGCCGGTCATCCTGATGGATACTTTCCTGATACGTGCCGGCCCCCAGGCGTGTGGGCAGGAGCGCGCGGACGGGAGTGAGACTCATGCCGGACGGTGCGGTGCCCGGACCTGAAGCAGAGCCTGCGGCTGATCCCGGCCCGGTGCCCGGCCTCGGCGACCTGTCCCGGCTGGGCCGCTGGCTGCGGGACAACGGCATCCTCCCGGTGGCCGCGCCGCCCGCCGTCCGGCTGATCGCGGGCGGCCGGTCCAACCTGACCTATCTGGTGGACGGCCGGGCCGCGGCTGGCCCGGACGCGCCGCTGCTGGTGCTGCGGCGCCCCCCGCTGGGCCACGTGCTGCCCACCGCGCACGACATGGGCCGGGAATACCAGGTGCTCAGCGCGCTGCGTGGCACCGCCGTGCCGGTGCCGCCGGTGGCCGGGCGGTGCACTGACCCGGAGGTGATCGGCGCCCCGTTCTACGTCATGGCCTACGTGCCCGGGCTGGTGCTGCGCACCGAGGCGGACGGCGAGCAGGTCAGCCCGGACCAGGCCCGCCAGCTGTCCGAGAACTTCGCGGACATGCTGGCCGCCATCCACGGCGTGGACCTGGCCGCGGCCGGGCTGACCGGCTTCGGCCGGCCGGACGGCTACCTGGAGCGGCAACTCGCCCGCTGGCAGCGCCAGTGGGAGCTGTCCAGCACCCGGGACATGCCCGGCTACGCCGAGCTCACCGGGCGGCTGGCCGCGGCGCTGCCCGCCGTGATCGCGGCGGCAGGCCCCGGAACCCTGGTGCACGGCGACTACCGGCTGGACAACATGCTGGTCACGCTGGGCGCCCGGCCCTCGATCGCGGCCGTGCTGGACTGGGAGATGTCCACCCTGGGCGACCCGCTGGCCGACCTCGGCCTGGCCCTCGTCTACTGGGCCGAGCAGGGCGACCAGGACTCCGCCGAGCTGAGCGTGGCGGCCACGGTCACGGCCGGCCCGGGCTTCCTGACCCGGGCGCAGGTGGCCGGCCGGTACGCGGCGGCGACCGGGCGGGACGTATCCGGCCTCGGCTACTACATGGCGTTCGGCTGCTTCAAGCTCGCGGTGGTGCTGGAAGGCATCCATGCCCGGTTCCTGCAGCACAAGACGGTCGGCGAGGGCTTCGAGCGGGAGGGCCCCGCGGTACCGTTGCTCATCCAGCGGGCGCACCGGCTGCTGGACGCGGCTGGCTGAGCCGCACGGCCGGCCGGGAACCGGCTCAGAAAACGGAAATGAGGCCCGGCACCCCGCTCTTGCCGGACCTCACGTCCCGTTCCCCAGCCAGTGGCCTGGCGAATGCTCGCACCAGACCGACCCTGCTGGAGAAGCTCTGTAGAGGCCCGACGCCCCGCTCTCGTCGGGCCTCACATACAAGACGCGCCGCCTCCGAAGCCGGTTGTCATGGATCCGTAAGATTTTTTTGGCCAGCCGGCCGGCCGGTCAGCCGAGCGTGTTCCCGCAGGTCAGGCGTCATCCAGCCACGCTGAGCCGCTGCGCGATAGCGCTGAAGAACGCAGCGTTGATCTGCTTCGGGTTGGTGATGTCGAACGCCACGCCCCCGGTCACCTTGGCGATCTCCTGCATCACCTTGAAGTTCCCGGCGGTGCCGAACATGAGCGGGATGATCTCGACCCGCTTGTTCGGGTTGTACAGCGCGCGCAGCTGGCGGATCAGCTCGGCGGCGCTGATGTCACTCTTGTCGTTGTCGATACCGGCCGTCATGACGAGCACCGCGTTGACGTACCGCGGCTGGTAGCCGGCCGACAAGCTCTTGAACGCGGACAGCATCGAGCCGTACAGCGCGGAGGGCGCGCCCGGCACTGGCTTGCCCTGCTCGGTGGCCTGGGTGATCTGCTGCCGCCGGCTGATCAGGCCCAGCGGCGCGGGCAGCGGCCCGACCGGGACGAGCTGCTTGTAAGGCAAGGGGCCATCCAGGTGGCTGGCGAACGCCCAGATGCCCATCTGGGTGCTGTCCGGGAAGTGGGTCAGGCCCAGGCTGGCCGCCTGGATGAGCACCTGCTCCAGGGTGGTGCCGGCCGGGGATACCGGGGTGGCCATCTGCTCCGAGACGTCCAGCAGCACCAGGTCACGGGAGCCCAGTTTGAGCTTTTGCCAGGCCTGCAGGCTGGTCTCGGCCTGGCCGGGTGCGGCCGCCGAGATCAGTTTCGGCTGGCCGGTGTCCAGGCCGTACTGGCCGATCCAGCCGGGCGCCGTGCCGGCGCCGGTGCGGAAGCCCAGGTACTGCACGTAGGACGACGCGTAGCTGGACCGCAGCGCCTTCTCGAAGTCCTGGCCGGCCTTGCGTTCGAGCTGGCTGGCCGAGGTGAGCACGTACGGGTAGTTCAGCTCGGGGGTGCCCTGGACGGGGTACCGGCCGGACAGCGCGCTGGCCGCCGGGTGGGCCCGGTCGAACTGCGCGATGGACTGCTCCGAGGCTATGGTGACCGGTCGCTCGTGTGCCAGGCTGGCCAGCGAGGTCAGCGATCTGGTGCCCGGGGTGAGCTGGATGTTGAGGACAAAGTCGGCGAAGCCGGCCTGGGCGGTGCTGCCGGTGCCGAGCAGTTGCTGCAGCGTGATGAGCGTGGCCAGGCCGGCCGAGCTCTGCGCCGGGTCGGGGAACTTGACATGCAGCCCGAGCCCGGTGGCCGGGCCGCCCACCCGCTGCGGCAGCAGGAACTGCCAGCCCACCGCGGAGCCGTAGGCGGGCACCTGGGCCGCTACCGACCGCGGCATCACGATCATCAGTGGGGACTTGGCCACCGACAGGCCGGTCTGCTGCACGAGCTGCGCGCCGACCGGGAAGCTGCGCGCCACGTTGGCCCACAGCGAGGAGTCCGGGACCCACGCGTTGAACGCGGGGCTGCTGGCCGACTTGGCTATCTCGGTGGCAGCCACGGACGACTGCACGTTGCTCACCCGCACCACGGCGCAGTGGCCCTGCACGTTGTTGTGCTCGGCGTTGAAGTACTTGGCCACGTGGCTGATCGCGGGCGCGATGTCCGGCGAGGCGGCCAGCTTGACCACCACCGGGTGGTCGGTGCAGGACGCGCGGGACACCACGGCCTCCGCGCCGAAGGCCACCAGCAGCGTGCAGGCGATCACACCGGCCAGCGCGCTCAGCCCGATGACGATGCTTACCCGGCGCGGCCGCCCGCGCTGGTTGCGGCCTTGCGGGCCGGTCTGCCCGATGGCTCCAGCGTTCACGTCATCCCTCGCGAGTCGGGGCGCCCCCACGGCCTGGCGTCACGACTTTATCCGGGCAATGCGGTACAGATCAGGCGGTTGTCGGCTTTGTAATGAGTGTGGTTAGTGGTGTCGTCGCTCCGGGCCGGCTCTGGGCACACTGGCAGGGTGTCATGTCCCATCGAGGTCACCGACCCGGCCGATCCGCGGCTCGCCGACTACGTCTCGCTGACCGACGCCGACCTGCGCATCAGCCTGGAGGCCCGGCACGGGCTGTTCGTGGCGGAGGGGGACAAGGTGATCCGCCGCGCGGTGGCCGCGGGTTACCCGGTCCGGTCCATGCTGCTCACCGCGGCCGGGCTGGCCCGGCTGGCCACCCTGGCCGGCGACTGCGCCGCCCCGGTCTACCTGGTCAGCGACGAGGTGGCCCGGCGGCTGACCGGTTACCGGGTGCACCGCGGCGCACTGGCCGCGGTGGCCCGCCCGCCGCTGCCCACGGTCGGCCACCTGCTGGCCACGGCCCGGCGTGTCGTGGTGCTGGAGGACCTGGTCGATCACGGCAACGTGGGCGCCATATTCCGCTGTGCGGCCGCGTTCGGCGCGGACGCGGTGATCCTGTCCCCGCGCTGCGCCGACCCGCTCTACCGGCGGGCGGTCAAGGTGTCCATGGGTGCGGTGTTCGCGGTGCCGTACACAAGGATGGCGGACTGGTACGGCGGGCTCGGCCAGTTGCGCACGGCCGGCTTCCGGCTGCTGGCGCTCACCCCGGACCAGTCAGCCACCCCGATCGGCACCGCGCTGCCGGCCGGCACGGGCCCGGCTGACCGGGTCGCGCTGCTGCTCGGCTGCGAGGGTGATGGGCTGTCCGCCCGTTGGCGGCGCGAAGCCGATCAGGCGGTGTGCATCCCGATGAGCCCGTCGGCCATGGCCCTGGGGGTGGACTCGCTCAATGTGGTGGCGGCGGCCGCGGTGGCCTGTCACGCCCTGGCCATGCACTAGCCAGGGCGCGTGCCGGCCAGGCTTACCTGGGCGTCTTCGACGCGCTGAAGTAGGCGCTCGACTCGCGCTGGTACAGCAATATGATCGCGCCCAGCCCGATCAGCCAGATCAGGATGGAGATCAGCCGGGTCAGGATCGGCTCCGCCTGCCGGAAGCTGGTCAGCACGGACAGCGTGTCCAGCCCGAAGAACACGGTGGCGGTGATCCGGGCCCAGTTCTTCCCAGCCTTGTTGGCATAGGCCATCCACAGCCACAGCCCGATGCCGATCAAGCCGAAGATGACGGCGACCGCCACCGCCGCGACTTCGGCCGAGTGCAGCTTGCTGGCCGACAGCGAGGGATCGGCGTTATGAATCGCGGTCTTCAGGCTGCCAATGGTCAGCAGGGTGATGATCAGGCTGATCGCGCTCACTATCGCGCCGGCGTACATCAGCTTCACGGCCTGCAGCACGGGCGTGGGTGGTGCCGCGCGCTGCGGCTCCGGCTCCGCGGCTCCGCCGGTCGGATATGGCTGGTACGACATGACTGCTCCCTAGGTGACTTCCAGATAGGCGTGCCGTGCGGCTCACCACGGATCACCGGGCCGGCGGCGCCAAGAGCATAGCGGCGCGGTTCACCGTTGCCTAGGCCGAACTGTGCCCGCTTTTAGGCGTCGGGATGCAGCAGCGCCCAGACGACCTTGCCGCCCTCGTCGAGCAGGTGCCAGCCCCAGCGGATGCAGCACGACTCGACCACGTTCAGCCCGCGGCCGTTCTCGTCGCACAGCTGCGGATCGCGCAGCACCGGGATGCCGCTGCCGGGGTCGGTCACCATGCACATGACATAGGGCGGCTGGCCGAGCAGCCGGAGCCGGATCGGGCACTCACTGGGGTGCACCGGAACCTGGGACATGCCGTGCCGCAGCGCGTTGGTGACCAGTTCCGAGACCACCAGCCCGGCCATGTCGACCAGGTCAGGCTGCCGCCACTCGAGCAGCACGCGGCGGGTGAAGTCCCGGCCCGTCTTGACCGCCTCGGGCACCGCGCGCAGGCCACAGCTCGCCGACGGCTGCGTCGCGGCCAACTCGTCGAGGGCGGGCACGGGCGGGCGCAGCGGGCTGGCGTAACTCATTCCGGCGGGCTCCCCGGGGGAGAGGAGCCACTCTTGGCCCACGCTCATGACCTCCGTCGTGACTGGCGAGGCCGCCCGGTGTGGGGTCATCGGGTTCCCGTCTGTCTCTTGGCTCTATGTCGTGCGTGTGGCGCGCAAGCGCTATCATCCTCGATATACCTTGCATGCGCAAGGGCGGATGCACGTGCAGATGAAAGTGCCGATGGCACGTGCGGGCCGGTTAGGAGGCCTCAAACGGGAGGAGCTGCTGACGGATTTCTGACGGCTAATAGCCGGGGGGTTGGAGTGATCTCAGTACAGCCGGGGAGCGGGCCGACAGTCCTGCGCATCCTTCTCGGTTCCCAGCTGCGCCGGCTTCGCGAAGCCCGGGGGATCACGCGTGAAGACGCCGGTTACGCCATCCGCGCATCCGGCTCCAAGATCAGCCGCATGGAGCTCGGCAGGGTCAGCTTCAAGGAGCGTGACGTTGTCGACCTGCTTGAGTTGTATGGGGTCACCGATGAGGCCGAGCGGGCCACCCTGGTGGCGCTGGCCCGGGACGCGAATTCACCGGGCTGGTGGCACAAGTACGGGGACGTGCTCCCGGACTGGTTCCAGGTTTATGTCGGACTGGAAGAGGCCGCGGTCCTCATCAGGCTCTACGAAGTTCAGTTTGTGCCCGGGCTGCTGCAGACGGCGGACTACGCCAGAGCAGTGGTCCGGCTGGGTCAGCCAGGAGCTTCTGCCGAGGAGATCGAGCGCCGGGTAAGCCTGCGCATGTCCCGGCAGGAGTTGCTGAGCAAGCCGGATGCACCGCGCTTGTGGGCGGTGGTGGACGAAGCCGCGCTGCGGCGTCCGATCGGGGGCCAGGAGGTGATGCGGGTGCAACTCGAGCGGTTGATCGAGGTGACCAAGGAGCCCAACATCACGCTCCAGGTGGTCCCGTTCAGCTCGGGCGGTCACGCGGCAGAGGGAGGGGCGTTCACTATCCTTCGGTTTCCCGAGGTCGACCTGCCCGACGTGGTCTATGTCGAGCAGCTGACGAGCTCCCTTTACCTGGACAAACGCGACGACGTCGAACGCTACACCGAGGTGATGGAACGCCTCAGTGTCGAGAGCGAGTCGCCGGAACACACCACGGAAATCCTGAGCGGGATGCTTGAGGAAGTCGGATAGATGAACACATATAACGGAATGCCAGCCACCGACTTGGTTGATGCCTGCTGGCGCAAGAGCAGCATCAGCAACTCCCAGGGGACGTGCGTCGAGGTGGCCCGGCTTAACGGGGGCGAGTACGCGGTGCGTAATTCGCGGAATCCGGAGGGCCCGGCCCTTATCTATACCCAGGCAGAAATCGCCGCGCTCATCGAGGGCGTGAAGCTCGGCGAGTTTGACGACCTGCTGGTCTGAGCGGGTCACCCAGATACGAGCTTGCGCGGCCGCCCAGGCCGCCATCGGCCGCCGATAGCCCGTAGCCCAAGCCACTGGCCGCCGTGTCCCTGCGCGACGCGGCGGCCAGTGCCTTGCCCAGCCACCCCGCCGGCCGCCCGCGCGCCAATCACCAACAAACACTGACTTTTCACCCGAGAAGTGCGCTCTGGCGGGAGATTTGCCCTGTTTGTCCGCACCGCTCGGGTGAAAAGTCGCTCACATCCGTCAATTCTGAGTGCTGGCTTAGT
Organism: Streptosporangiaceae bacterium; assembly: GCA_036567525.1. Lineage (GTDB taxonomy): Bacteria > Actinomycetota > Actinomycetes > Streptosporangiales > Streptosporangiaceae > RYN-230. The sequence continues at coordinate 8,081 of DATCUG010000342.1, forward strand.
GAGAGCCGAGGGGTGGCTGGTGGTTACCTGGGAGATCGCTGCAAGTTGTCTGGGCGGAGCGGTCCAGCGGGCGGGGGAGCTGGGTGGCGCGGCTAGAGTCCTGGCGTGACCCAGCTGCAGGAAACCAGCCTCAGGCCGCTGACCAGGCGGCTGATCGGCTGGGAGATCGTCGTCGTATTCGGGGTGTCGCTGGGCGCCAGTGCGCTGTTCGCCATCATCAACCTGATCGGCTCGCTGACCGCGAACAAGGCCCTGGCCAAGCAGCAGGCCCTGCTGGTCGGCTCGCTCGCACCCGGCCGGCCCTGGCTGGACCTGACCCTGCAGCTGGCCAACATCCTGACCACGCTCATCCCGGTCGCGCTGGTGTTCTACCTGCTGGCCCGGGAGGGTGAGACGCCGTCCTCGGCGATGGGCCTGGACGCCAGCCAGCCCAGGCGGGACCTGGCCAAGGGCGCCATCCTGGCCGCCCTGATCGGCGGCTCCGGGCTGGCCCTGTACCTGGCCGCGTACAAGCTCGGCCTGGCCCTCAACGTGGTCCCGGAGAACCTGCCCGCCGTGTGGTGGCGGATCCCGGTTCTGATCCTGGACGCCCTGCAGAACGGCATCCTGGAAGAGATCCTGGTCATCGGCTACCTGCTGCGCCGCCTGGACCAGCTCGGCTGGGCGCCGGCCAAGGCGATCGCGGTCAGCGCGCTGCTCCGCGGCTCCTATCACCTGTACCAGGGGTTCGGCGGGTTCCTCGGCAACGCCGCGATGGGCGTGATCTTCGCCCTGCTGTACCGCCGCTGGGGCCGGGTCACCCCGCTCATCATCGCGCACGCGCTCATCGACACCGGTGCGTTCGTCGGCTACGCGGTCCTGCACGGCCACGTCTCCTGGCTCCCCTAGGGCGGGTTGGCCAGGCCGTCGATGACCCTGGCGCCGGGCAGCCGGGCCAGCGCCGCGCCGGGCAGCACCAGCTTGGACCGGCGCACCCCGCTGCCGATCACCACCTGCGGCGTCGCCGCCACCGCCCCGTCCACCAGGACCGGCCAGCCACCCGGCAGCCCGATCGGGGTAATGCCGCCGTATTCCATCCCGGTCTCGGCCACGGCCACGTCCCGTGGCGCGAACGACGCCTTGCGCACGTCCAGTTCGCGCCGCACCACGCCGTTCACATCGGCCCGGGTGGTGGCCAGCACCATGCAGGCGGCGAACCTGGTCTCCCCGCCGCGCCGCCCGCTGATCAGCACGCAGTTGGCCGACTCGGCCAGCCCGACGCCGTACCGCGCGCAGAACTCCGCGGTGTCGGCCAGCTCTGGATCGATCTCCGCCACACCCACCTGGCCGGCCAGCCCATCGAGCGCGGCCAGCGCCCCGGCCACGGCCGGGGCGAGCAGGTCCGGCCGGTCCAGCGCAGGCACCGTATCCAGCTCACCCAGTACGATTCGCACCCCGTTATCCTGCCACCATGCCCGCCCCCGCCAGCCCGCCGGACGCCGGGCCAGGCGAGCCGCCCCAGCCATTAGCTCAGCTCCAGCAGGCGCTGGCGGCGGGCACGCTCACCTCCGCCGCGCTGACCGCACGCTGCCTGGACCGGATCGCCGAGCTCAACCCCGAGCTGCGCGCGGTGATCACGGTCAGCCCGGACGCCGCCGCCGACGCGGCCGACCGGGACCGGGACCGGCCGCCCGCCAGCGGCCCGCTGCACGGCATCCCGGTCCTGATCAAGGACAACATCGCGGTGGCCGGGCTGCCCGCTACGGCCGGCTCGCCCGCGCTGCTCGGCGCCGAGACCGGCGACGCCTTCCTGGCCGGACGGCTGCGCGCGGCGGGCGCGGTGATCCTGGGCAAGGCCAACCTGTCCGAGTGGGCCAACTTCCGCTCCACCCAGTCCAGCAGCGGCTGGAGCACGCTGGGCGGGCAGGCCGCCAACCCGCACGCGCTGGACCGCAACCCGTCCGGGTCGAGTTCCGGGTCCGCCGTGGCCGTGGCGGCCGGCCTGGTCCCGCTGGCCGTGGGCACCGAGACCGACGGCTCCATTGTCTGCCCGGCCAGCGCCTGCGGGGTGGTCGGCATCAAGCCCACCCTCGGCCTGGTCAGCCGGCACGGCATCGTGCCGATCTCCGCCGAGCAGGACACCGCGGGCCCGCTGGCCCGCACCGTGGCGGACGCGGCCGCGCTGCTCAGCGTGCTGGCCGCGGCCGACCCCGCCGACCCGGCCACCGCCCTGGCCGCCGGCCAGCCCACCGACTACACCGCGTTCCTGGATCCCGGCGCACTGGCCGGGGCCCGGCTCGGCGTGTGGCGGGACGGCTGCCAGGCGGCCGGCCAGGCCACCCGGGCCGTGCTGAACTCCGCCGTCGCGCTGCTCCGGCAGCACGGCGCGAGCGTGCTTGACCCGGTCGAGCTGCCCGGCGCGGCCAGCATCGAGGAGCCCGAGCTGGCCGCGCTGCTGCACGAGTTCAAGCATGACCTCAACCGCTACCTGCCCAGCCTGCCCGGCCCACGGCCGCGCTCCCTGGCCGAGCTCATCGACTACAACATGCGTAACGCCCCCGACGTGCTGGTGCACTTCGGCCAGGAACTGTTCGAGCAGGCCGAAGCGGCCAGCCCGGACCCGGCCGACCCGGCCGCGCGGGCCGCCCGGGCCGAAGCGCGGACCCGGGCCCGGGAGGCGCTGGACGGGCCGCTGGCCGCCCACCGGCTGGACGCGATCGTCACGCTCACCGCCAACCCGGCCTGCCTGACCGACCATGTGCTCGGCGACCATGACGTGTTCCACACGTCCAGCCCGTCCGCGGTGGCCGGCTACCCGGCCATCACCGTGCCGGCCGGCTGGGTGCACGGGCTGCCGGTCGGGCTGTCCTTCCTCGGCCCGGCCTGGGCCGAGCCCCGCCTGATCGCGCTCGCCCACTCCTTCGAGCACGCCGCGGTTTGAGCGGACGGACGCAGCGATAACCTGCGCTCATGGACTCCTGGCCTGCCGCGAACGTTCCTCACCTGCCGGGGCGGGGCCCCGCGACCCGGCTCCGCGACACCGCGACTGGTCAGCTGACCGTGGCCGCGGCCGGGCCGGCCGCCAGCTTGTACGCCTGCGGGATCACCCCGTACGACGCCACCCACATCGGGCATGCCGCCACGTTCCTGGCCTGGGACCTGCTCGTCCGGGCCTGGCGTGACGCGGGCTACCAGGTGAGCTACGTGCAGAACGTGACCGACGTGGACGACCCGCTGCTGGAGCGCGCGGCCCGGGACGGCGAGGACTGGCGGGCGCTGGCCGACCGGGAGATCGACCTGTACCGCCGCGACATGACCGCGCTCCGGGTGCTGCCGCCGGACCGGCTGGTCGGCGCGGTGGAGGCGCTGGACATCATCGAGCCGTTCGCGGGCCGGCTGGCCGACCGGGGCGCGGTGTACGACGTGGACGGGGACGCGTACTACTCCCGGGCCTGCGACGACGGGTTCGGCTCGGTGTCCGGGCTTGACCCGGCCGAGATGGTGGAACTGTTTGCCGAGCGCGGCGGCGACCCGGCGCGGCCGGGCAAGAAGGACGCGCTCGACCCGCTGGTCTGGCTGGCCGCGCGGCCCGGCGAGCCGTCCTGGCCGGCCCGGTTCGGCCCGGGGCGGCCCGGCTGGCACGTGGAGTGTGCGGCCATCGCCACCCATTACCTGGGCACCACGTTCGACGTGCAGGCCGGCGGCACCGACCTGATCTTCCCGCACCACGAGATGAGCGCGTCGCACACAAGGGTAGCGCTGGCCCCGGACGCGTTCGCCCGGGTCTACGCACACGCCGGCATGGTCCGGCTGGACGGCGAGAAGATGTCCAAGTCCCTGGGCAACCTGGTGTTCGTGTCCGGGCTGCTGGCCGATGGCGCGGACCCGATGGCGATCCGGCTGGCCATCCTGGCCCACCACTACCGGCCGGACTGGGACTGGACCGCGGACGGCCTGGCCGCGGCCACCACCCGGCTGGCCCGCTGGCGGGACGCGGTGCGCACGGCCGCGGCGGGGGA
>DATCUG010000343.1:0-6076 GCA_036567525.1 Streptosporangiaceae bacterium
GCACGGTCCTCCCCCGCCTCCACCCCACCACGTTACCCCCCACCAGCCACCCCCGCCGCTAACCCGCCCCCTCAGCGCGGTCCCTTCTATTAGCGCGGTGAGTTATGCCCCACCGGCGGGGCACAAGTCACCGCGCTAACGCGAAGCCCCTACCGATTCGGGTCTTCGGATGGATTTGGCTACGGCGGCGGATCGCCGCGGTGACCGGCCAGCCAGTGGAGTGGGTGGCGGTTAAAGGATAGCTGTAGACACCTAGTGTTCCTATGCATAGACTTACGCGGTATGAATCGTGAACGCCTCAAGGGGCACCTCGACTTGCTGCTGCTGGCCGTGCTCGCGGCCGGGCCGGCCCACGGCTACGCGGTGATCTCGGCCCTGCGCCAGCGCAGCGAAGGCACGTTCGACCTGCCCGAGGGCACCGTGTACCCGGCGCTGCACCGGCTGGAGGACGCCGGGCTGCTGAGCAGCAGCTGGGCCGATGCGGACGGCCGCCGCCGCCGGGTCTACGCGCTGACCACCAAGGGCGCCACCGCGCTGACCGCGGAGCAGAGCGAGTGGCGGCGCTTCGCGCACGCGGTGCAGGCAGTAACCAGCGGCCCCGGCCTGGCCGGCGGCCCGATCCTAGCGGGGGCCTGACATGAAGGATCTGGTCGAGGAGTACCTGGACGAGCTGTACAGCAAGCTGCGCGGCTCGCCCCGGCAGGGCCGGCGGCTGCTGGCCGAGGCCGAGGACCACCTGCGCCAGGGGGTGGAAGAAGGGCTGGCCGGCGGGCTCACCCTGGAGGAGGCGCAGCAGCACGCCGTGTCCAGCTTCGGCTCGGTGCGCGCGGTGGTCCGGGCGCACGACACCCGGCTGCGCCGGGTGCCTGGCCCGGCCATCGTGGCCGATCTGGTCATGTCGGCCTGGAAGCTGGGCTCGATCGGGCTGCTCGCGGTGGGTGCCAGCGGCCTGGTCGTAGCGGCGATGAACGTGCTGTTCGGCCGGTCGTTCGTGGCGGCCGTCGCCCCTGGCACGAAGCTGCCCGCTGCGGACTGCCGGTACTGGCTGCACATCTGGCCCGGCGCGCACAGTTGCACCCAGGCGTACATGCTGGAGAGCAGCAGTGACGCGGTATCGCTGCGGGTCGGCGCCGGGCTGCTCGGCCTGCTCCTGCTGGCCGGCTACTACCTGGCCCGGCGCCGCTTCCGGTCGCCCGGCGTGCTGCCCGATGGGTTCACGCCGACGATCGCGGTGACCCTGTTCGGCGCGGCTGGCCTCGGCCTGGCCTGGCTGGCCGTGCTGCACGGCGGCGGCCTGGTCGCGGTGGACGGGATCAAAGGATCAGGCTTCTATCTCAGCGGCGCCCTCGTCGCGCTGGCCATGGCCGCCGCCTACGGCCGGAAACTCCAGCGCACCCTGCTCCGGCACACCCGCCGCTGACCGCACATCGCACCAGCGACCGGCCAGCCAGCGACCGGCCAGCCAGCCACCGGCTAGCCGCCCCGTGCGGCCAGCAGGTGGCTGGTCAGCGCCACGGTCACCTCGCTGGGCTGGGACACGTTGGCCAGATGTGAGGCGCCCCGGATGACCCGCAGCCGGGCATCCGGGATGGCCCGGGCGATCACCGCACCCAGCCACGGCGGCGTGGCCGGGTCTTCGCTGCCCGCGATGACCAGCGTCGGCGCGGTGACGGCGGGCAGCGCGGGCAGCAGGTCCATGGCCGCGATCGCGTCACAGCAGCCCGCGTAGCCGGCCGGATCGACGTCGCTGGTCAGGGTGGCGATGAAGCGGGCTGGCGTGGCCGGGTCACGCGCCGCGAAGGCCGGGGTGAACCAGCGGCCCACCACCCCGCCCGCCAGCGGGGCGAGGCCGCTGGCCCGCACCCGGGCCGCCCGGTCGATCCAGAACGCCTGATCCGGCATCCGGGCCGTGGTGCAGAGAACAGCCAGCGTGCTGATCCGGTCCGGGGCGTTCGCGGCCAGCCACATGCCGATCATGCCGCCGAGCGAGACCCCGCAGTAGGCCACCGGCCCGGTGCCCAGCTCATCGAGCAGCCGCAGCACGTCCCCGCCCAGCTCGGCCAGCGTGTAGCCGCCAGCCGGGGCGGGCGAGCGGCCGTGCCCGCGGTGCTCGTACTGGACCACCCGGAAGTGCTTGCGAAACGTAGCCAGCTGCGGCAGCCACAGTTCGCTGGTGGTCCCCAGCGAGTTACCCAGGACCAGGACCGGCGCGCCGGCCGGCCCGTCGTCTACGGTGCAGGCCAGCCGCACCGGCTCAGACATCGAAGAACACTGTTTCGCCGTCGCCCTGCAGCCGGATGTCGAAGCGGTAGCGGCCCGCGGCCCCGGGCTCGGCGGCAGCGATCAGGGTGGCCCGGCGCGCCTCGTCGGCGATGCTGGCCAGCACGGGGTCGGCCGCGTTGGCCGCGGCCTCATCGGCGAAGTAGATCCGGGTCACCACCCGGTCCAGCAGGCCGCGGGCGAACACCGACACGTCCAGGTGCGGCGCCTCGGTCCCGCCGTCCGGGCTGGGCAGCGCGCCGGGCCGCAGCGTGACGATCCGGTAGCTGCCGTCCGGCCCGGTCGGGCAGCGGCCGAACGCGCGGAACCCGGTCCCGCCGGGCGGCGCGCCGCGCGGGTCGTCGGGATGGTCGAAGCGCCCGGCCGGGTCGGCCTGCCAGGTCTCGATGAGCCCGTCCGGGATCGGGTCGCCGGCCCCGTCGGTCAGCTGGCCGCTGATCGTGATGGCGCCCGGGGCGCTCTCGGCCACCACGTCCGGGCCGTCCGGCCAGGGCAGGCCCATGCCCAGGAACGGCCCGACGGTCTGCGACGGGGTGAGCCCGTCACTCACCGGGCACCTCCCGGCCGCTCGAACGGGGTCTGGCCGGTGCCGCGCAGCACGATGTCCCAGGTGTAGGCGAGCGCCCAGTCCGGCTCGGTCAGGTCGATGCTGAACGTCGAGATGAGCCGCTGCCGGGCCCGCTCATCCGGGATCGAGTTGAAGATCGGGTCGTAGGGGAACAGCGGGTCGTCCGGGAAGTACATCTGGGTCACCAGGCGCTGGGTGAACGCCCGGCCGAACATGGAGAAGTGGATGTGCGCCGGCCGCCAGGCGTTGTAGTGGTTGCCCCACGGGTAGGACCCCGGCTTGATCGTGATGAACCGGTACCGGCCTTCGGAGTCGGTCACGCACCGGCCGATCCCGGAGAAGTTCGGGTCCAGCGGCGCGGGGTGCTGGTCCACCTTGTGGTGGTAGCGGCCGGCCGCGTTGGCCTGCCACACCTCCAGCAGCGTGTCCGGGATGGGCCGCCCGTCGCTGTCCAGCACCCGGCCGGTCACGATGATCCGCTCGCCGAGCGGCTCACCCGGGTGCTGCCTGGTCAGGTCGGCGTCGGCCGGGGTGACTCGGTCCGGTCCGAGCAGCGGCCCAGTGATCTCGGTCAGCCGCTGCGGTAGCAGCACCAGCGGCTGGTGCGGTGCGCGCAGCGCGGTGGACCGGTAGCCGGGGGAATCCAGCGGCGGGTGCACCCCTTCCCCCGCCCGCGGGTAGGACGGCAGCTGAAGCTCTGTCGGCGGGTGGGTGGTCATCTGGTGCTCTCCCTCACACGCTCGTACTGTTGGCCTGCAGCTGGCGCAGGGCGGCGAGCTCCGCGGCGGTGGGTGGCGCCAGCTCCTCCAGGGAATCAGACACGGCCAGCTCCCAGCCTGTCCGGGCCTGGATGTCCGGCACGGTCACCCCGGGGTAGATCCCGGTCAGCGTCAGCTCACAGCTGGCTGGGTCCGGCTCGAGGATGCCCAGGTCGGTGATGACTTTCCGGGGGCCCGCCCCGGTCAGGCCGCGGCGCTCCCGGTAGCCGGGCCCGTCGCCGAAGCCGACCGAGGTGACGAAGTCCACCCGGTCCACGAACGACCGGCGGGTCTGCCGGACCACTACGATCACTTCCCGGCAGGACGCGGCGATCTCCGGCGCACCGCCCGCACCGGGCAGCCGCACCTTCGGGTCCGCGTAGGACGCGCCGATCACGGTGGTGTTGATGTTGGCGAACCGGTCGATCTGCGCCGCGCCCAGGAAGCCGATGCCGATCCGGCCGGGCTGCAGCCAGTAGTTGAAGATCTCCGGGACGGTGACCACCGCGTCCGCGGTCTCGGCCAGGATGCCGTCGCCGATGGACAGCGGGAGCCGGCCCGGCTTGGCTCCGATCGTGCCCGACTCGTAGATCAGCACCAGATTCGGCGCGTGGGTGGCGCGGGCCAGGTTGGCCGCGGCGCTGGGCAGGCCGATGCCGACGAAGCAGGTCATGCCGTCGGTCAGCGCCCGGGCGGCACAGGCGGTCATCATCTCGTCCGCGGTGAACGTGCTGGCCGCGCTAGCCGGGGTGGCGGTCACGCCAGCACCTCGTCGGCCAGCCACTGGCTGAACCGGTCCCGGTCCCGGCTGATCTCATCCCAGGCCAGGTAGTAGTCGTTGTCCCGGGCGGTGAAGCCGAGCGCGTACGAGGGATGCGACCCGCCCGGCGCCTCGGCCACGTAGTCCACCACCCAGGCGGGCAGCACGATCGCCCCGGGCTGGGGGGCCAGCTGATCCACGATCTCCTCCACCGTCACGACCGAGCGCCGGGCGCTGAGCACGGCCTCCTTCTGCACCCCGGTGATGCCCCAGAGCTGCACGTTCCCGGCCCGGTCGGCGCGCTGCGCGTGGACGATGGCCACGTCCGGGTTGAGCGCGGCCACCGCGGTCAGCCGCTCACCGGTGAACGGGCAGGTGATCGGGCGGATGGCGGGCTGGCCATCCAGGCCGGGCAGGCCCTCCAGGCCGGTCCCGCTGTAGCCGCGCAGGATGGCGAACGGCATCCCGGACGCGCCCGCCACGTACCGGTTGGCCATGCCCGCGTGGCTGTGCTCTTCCAGCAGCAGCGGCCCGGGCCAGCTGTTCTCCACCGCGTCGCGGAACCGGTGCAGCGAGCCGACGCCGGGGTTGCCGCCCCAGGAGAAGATGAGCCGGCTGACGCAGCCCGCGCCAATGAGCTGGTCATAGATCAGGTCCGGGGTCATCCTGATGAGGGTCAGGTCACGCCGCCGCTGCCGGATCACCTCGTGCCCGGCGGCGAACGGGATGAGATGGGTGAAGCCCTCCATGGCCACCTGGTCGCCGTCGTGGACCGCCCGCGCGATGGCCTCAGCCAGTGAAACGATCTCCGCCATATCCTCCTGCCCAGGAGCGCGTATCCCCGGACACCATAATGGCCACGTGGTCGCGATAAGTACAGCCGTTCGTCATACGGACATTGATCGGGCCGGCCGGGCCGCGCACCGCCCTGTTCAGGGCGTCTCCGCCAGCACACGCTGCGCGATGGCGAAGGCCCGGTTGGCCGCGGGCACCCCGGCGTAGATGGCCGCGTTCAGCAGCACCTCGCGGATCTTCTCGACGCTGAGCCCGTTGCGCCGCGCCGCCCGCAGGTGCATGGCCAGTTCCTCTTCCTTGCCCAGCACGATGAGCGCGGTCAGCGTGATCATGCTCCGCTCGGGCCGGGTCAGCCCGGGCCGGGACCATATCTCGCCCCACGCGTACCGGGTGATGAAGTCCTGGAACGGCGCGGTGAAGTCGGTGCTGCCCGCCACCGCCCGGTCCACGTGCTCATCACCCAGGACCTCGCGGCGGACGGTCATCCCCTGCGCGTGTCGTTCGGCATCGTTCATGGCCGGCCATTCTGCTCGGTGCGGGCGTGCGCGGCCAGCGCGGCGGTCACGAACGCACTGGCCGCGCCCAGGTAGCCGGCCGGATCCAGGGCCTGCTCCACCTGCTCCGCGGTGATCCCGGCGGCGGCCAGCCGTGCCGCGTCCGGCCCGTCCAGCAGGCCGTCGCGCAGCGACTGGCCCGCCGCCGCGGCCCGCGCGCTGGCCTGGGCGACCAGGTCGTGCGCCCCGGCCCGGCCGAGGTGGGGGGCGAGCAGCCCGGCCACGTGCTCGGCCAGCGGGAACCCGCCCGCGGCGTCCAGGTTGGCCCGCATCCGAGCCGGGTCCGCGACCAGCCCGGAGAGCATGTCCACCGCCCAGGCCGCGGCCGACCCGGTGCGCCGGAGCAGGTCGCTCAGCGGGA
>DATCUG010000344.1:0-9963 GCA_036567525.1 Streptosporangiaceae bacterium
AGCGGCCGGCCCGGGGTGTCGGAGATGGCCCGGATCACGGCCACCGGCCGGCCCTGCGCCGCCTTGATCAGCTCGGCCGACTCCATGTCCACCGCGATGGCGCCGTCGGCGGCCAGCCGGTCCCGCTGCCCCGGCCGGAAAAGATGATCGACGGTGACCACCCGCCCGGTGCGCACCCGCAGCCCGGCCCGGCGCAGTTCGCCGGCCAGCAGCGCGGCGGACGGGATCGGGGTGACCGTGTGCCCGTCGCTGACCTCGCTGGCCACCACCAGGTCGCCCGGGGTGAGGTCATCGGTCAGCCCGCCGCCGGTGCCCGCGATGGCCAGCGCGCCGAACGACAGCGGTCCGAGCGTGGCCGCCCGGGCGGCGGCCCGGCGGGGCCCGTAGCCGGTGGTGACGACGGCGGCGGTGCCGTCCAGCCCGCGGCGGACGGCCCGGGCTTCCAGCCGCAGCGGCGCGCAGACCAGCAGGCCGGACTGCTCGACCACCGGCGGCCGGGTGGCTTGCAGCGGCCGGGTCATGACTGACCTGCCAGGTAACGGCCCAGCGCGCTCACCGGGAACACCAGCCGGTACAGGTGGTAGTTGATGTAGAAGTCGCCCGGGAACCCGGTCCCGGTGTACTGCGGCTCATCCCAGGTGCCGTCCGCCCGCTGGTGCTCGACCAGCCAGCGGACGCCGGCTTCCGCGGCCGGGCCCGGTGGCCCGGCGGCCAGCAGGGCGAGCAGCGCCCACGCGGTCTGCGACGCGGTCGAGGTGCCCTGGCCGGCCAGCCCGGGGTCGTCGTAGGAACGCAGGTCCTCGCCCCAGCCGCCGTCCTCGTTCTGGTGCTCCTCGAGCCAGCGCACCGCCCGCTGGATGGCCGGCTTGGAAGCCGGCACCCCCGCCGCGATCAGCGCGGGCACCACCGCGCCGGTGCCGTACACGTAGTTCGCGCCCCACCGGCCGAACCACGATCCGTCCGGTTCCTGCGCCCGGAGCAGCCAGACCACCCCGCGCCGGACGGCCCGGCTGCCGGCCTGGCCTTCCGCGGCCAGCGCCTCGACCACGTGCGCGGTCACGTCGGCCGACGGCGGGTCGATGACCGCGCCGAAATCGCAGAACGGCAGCTTGGTGACGAGCGTGGACGTGTTGTCCGCGTCGAACGCGCCCCAGCCGCCGTCACGCGACTGCATGCCGGTGATCCAGCGCAGCCCGCGGCCGATGGCGTCCCGGCCGGCCAGGCCGGGCGCGGTCCGGCGCAGCGCCAGCACGGCTTCCGCGGTGTCGTCGATGTCCGGGTAGCCGTCGTTGTCGAACTCGAACGCCCAGCCACCTGGGGCCAGCTCGGGCCGCCGCACCTGCCAGTCCCCCGGGCCGGGCATCTCCTCGTTCAGCACCCAATCGGCCGCCTTGCGCAGCGCCGGGTGGTCCGGCGGCAGGCCCGCGTCGGCCAGCGCGATGAGGGCCAGCACCGTGTCCCACACCGGCGACTGGCACGCTTCCAGCCGCCGGATCTTGCCGTCCGGGGTGTCCTCCCAGATAGTGAACCGGTCCAGGCCGGCCAGCCCGCGCCGCATGACCGGGTGGTTCAGCTGGTAGCCGAGCAGGTGCAGCGCCATCAGCGAGTACACCCACGGCGGCTGGATCCCGCCCCAGCACCCGTCCTGCTCCTGCCGGGCGATGATCCACTCCGCGCACCGGCGCAGCGCGGCCCGGCGCACCGCCCGCACCGGCCGGGCCCGGCGGCCGTGCTTCTCATAGCCGTGCAGCGCGCGGTCCAGCTTTCCGAACGCCAGTGCCCAGCCGGTCCGGTCCGCAGCCTGCGACGGCTTGCGGGACGGCTGGCCCGGGGGCTGTGCCAGCCGGATCTCGTCGAGGCTGAAGGGGAGGGACCGGACCGGCCGGAACGAGCCCACTACGGTCAGCGGAACGATCGTCTGCCGAGCCCAGCAGGCCCAGTCGTACACATTAAGGGGGAACCAGGCGGGCAGGTACACCATTTCGGGTGGCATGACCGGAAGATCATCCCAGGACCACTGGCCGAACAGGGCCAGCCAGATCCGGGTGAACACCCGGGTGGCCGGGATGCCGCCCTGGTCACGGATCCAGCCGGCCGCCCGGGCCATGTGCGCCGCGTCCGGCGCGTGCCCGGCCAGCCGCAGTGCCACGTAAGCCTCGACGGTGGTGGACAGGTCGCCGGGGCCGCCGTAGAAGTTGGCCCACGTCCCGTCCGGGCGCTGCTTGGACGCGATCCAGCGGGCCGCGGCGGCCGTTTCTTCCTCGGTGCGCACCCCGAGGAACTCGCGGAGCAGCAGGTCCTCGGCGTCCATCGTGACGTTGGTTTCGAGCTCGCCCTGCCACCAGCCGTCGTCATGCTGGCGGCTGAGCAAGTGATCGCGGGCGCTGGCCAGCGCGGACTCTGCGCCAGAGAGCGCGGGAGACCCACCGGATCGCGCGTGCGCCACTGTCATCGTCTCTCCTCACCCATCAACCACAAGCCCCCGCACCAACGCCGCCCCGCGCCTGGTCACCCCCGGGCCTGGCTGCTCACCATTGCCGCGCCGTGATGAACTCGGCGATCCCGGCGAACTCGGCCCGGACCTCGTCGGGCATGTCCGTCTCGTTCAGGCTCTTCTCCGCCGCGGCCAGCTGATCGGCGGCCTCGTTCTCGGTCCAGCTCTTGCCGCCGGCCTCCTCGACCAGGCGCGCGGCCCGGGCCAGCTCGTCCTCGGTCAGCTCATCCGGCTGGGCCAGCAGCACGGCCAGTTCCTCGCCCGCCGCCGACCCGCTGGTCAGCGCGGCCACCACCGGCAGCGACTTCTTCCGCGCCCGCAGGTCGGCCCGGACCGGCTTGCCGGTCACCTCGGGCGCGCCCCAGATGCCGAGCAGGTCGTCGGTGAGCTGGAAGGCCTGCCCGGCGTGCGCGCCGAAGCCGGCCAGCCCCATGGCCAGCCCGGGCGGGGCGCCCACGTGAATGGCCCCGATGCTGCAGGCACAGGCCATCAGCGCCGCCGTCTTGTCGCCCGCCATCGCGACGCACTCGGCCAGCGTGACGTCGCGGCGCTGCTCGAACGCGAGGTCCGCGCCCTGCCCGGCGATCAGCCGGAGCACCGCGGCGGACAGGCAGCGGGCCGCCCACACGCCCTGCGCGGCGGTGTCTTCCAGCAGGATGTCCTGGGCTAGCGCGAGCAGCGCGTCCCCGGCCAGGATAGCCGCGCCCACGCCGTGCACGGTCCAGGCGGTCGGCCGGTGCCGCCGCTCGGTGTCGCCGTCCATGATGTCGTCGTGCAGCAGCGAGAAGTTGTGCACCAGCTCGACCGCGACCGCCGCGGGCACGCCACGGTCCGGCGCGGCCCCGGCCGCGCGCGCGGACAGCAGGGCCAGCGCCGGCCGCAGCGCCTTGCCTGTCCCGCCGCTGCCGTCCAGGCCCAGGTGGTAGGCGGCGACCGTGCGCACCTCCGGGCTGAGCCGGTTGACGGCCGCGGCCAGCGCGGGCCCGACCAGGTCGCGGGCCGTCGCCACGCCGGCCGGCATGACGGCGGTCACGAGGCCGCTCCGGCGACCGCTGCCGCCTGGCTGCCCGCAGGCACGCCGCGGGGCTCGGAAATCTCGCGTCGCAGCTCGCGGGCTGCGATAAGTCCGCTTCGCACGGCACCCTCCATCGTGTCCGGCCACCCGGTATCGGTCCAGGCGCCCGCGAGTACCAGGCCGGCCAGCCCGGTCCCGGCGGCCGGGCGCCGCTCGCCACACCCAGGAACCTGCCGGAACGTGGCCCGGCGCTCCCTGGTGACGAAGAAATCTGTGATCTGCGCATCCCGCGCCGCGGGGAACAGCCCGGCCATCGCGGGCAGGAACCGGTCCCGCAGCACCGCCGCCGGGGTGTCCACCACGTCGTCCGCGGCCGACACCGAGATGGCCAGGTACTGCCCGGTGGCCAGCCCGGACGGCCCGGTCCGGTCGAACACCCACTGCACGGGCGAATCCACCGCGGCCGCGAACGGCAGCCGGGTGACCCGCCGGTCGTAGACGATGTGCACGTTGACGATGGGCGAGGCGCCCAGCTCACGCCACTGCTCCGGGCCTGGTCCCGGCCCGGCCGCGCCCGGCGGCAGCAGCCGGGCGGCCGGGTCCGGCGGCACCGCCAGCACGACGCCGTCGGCTTCGATGGCGTCCGGGGTTGCGCTGCCACGGTCGGCTAGCTGGACCCGGAACCGGCCAGCGGGCAGGGGCGTTAGGCCGGATACTTTCGCGCTCAGCCGGACGGTTGCGCCCAGCTCGTGCAGCTTGCGCGCGCCGGCCTGGCCGTGCAGGTCGCCCAGCGGGATGCCGGGTGTGCCGATGTCGGCCGCGTCCCGGTGGCCGAGCAGCGCGGTCTTGATCACCGTGGCGGCCAGGGCCAGGTTGGCGTCGTCGCCGGCCACGTTGAGCGCGGACACGGTGAACAGGTCCCAGAGCAGCCGGCGGGCCCGCTCGCCCTGCCCGTGCGCGGCCAGCCACTCGCCCAGCCGCTGGCCGTCCAGGGCCGGGTCGGCCGGGTCGAGGAAGCGCATCGGCAGCGCGGCCCGGCCCACCTTGAGCCGGTCGGCCGCGGGCAGCAGCCGGTAGCCGGCCAGCGCCTGGCCGAAGTGCAGCGGGCCGGGCAGCGCGGTGCGGCGCAGCTGGGCCTGCCCGCCCGGGCTGAGCACGGTCACGTCGAACCGGTCCTGCAGCGACACCGAGCCGGTCATGCCGAGCCGGGCGATCAGCTCCCGGTACGCGGTGCAGCAGCCCAGGAAGATGTGCTGCCCGTTGTCCACGATCAGGCCGCCCCGGCTGAACGAGCAGGTGGCACCGCCCAGCCTGGGCCGCGCTTCGAGCAGCGTGACATCGATGCCCGCCTCGCGCAGCACGATCGCGGCGGTGATCCCGGCCAGCCCGCCACCGATGACTACGACCTGGCGCGCCTTCGGCGCGGTCATCGGCTCGCTCCCGCCCGCAGCGTCGCGCCGGCCAGCGCCTTGGCCGCCACCGCGGCCTTCTGCCCGGCCGACAGGGACACCCGGCGCTGCAGCACCGCGCCCGGGCTGGCCGAGATGCTCTGCAGCAGCCGGTAGTAGATGCCGGCCATGGCGCCGGTGCAGGCCGCGCTGCGCCGGTCCAGCATCGGCATCAGCCGCAGCCCGCGCGCGTACCAGTCGCGGGCCCGGTCCGCCTCGAACACGACCAGCTCGACCAGCTTGGGGTCATCGGCCGGCCCGCCGGATCCGTTCGGCCGCAGTTCGGTGCCGAACCGCTTGAAGTCCTCGGCCGGCAGGTAGACCCGCCCGGTCCCGAAGTCCTCGCGGATGTCCCGCAGGATGTTGGTCAGCTGCAGGGCCACGCCCAGCGCGTCGGCCAGCGGCGCGGCCGTGGCCACGTCCCGGGTGCCGAACACGCCCAGCGACAGCCGCCCGATGGAGCCGGCCACGCAGCGGCAGTAGTGGTGCAGGTCGTCGAACGTGGCGTAGCTGGTGCCCCGCACGTCGGCCTCGCATCCGTCGATGAGCTCACCAAACGCGGCCAGCGGGATCGGGAACCGGCGGCCCGCGTCGGCCAGGGCGATCAGCACGGGGTCTTGATGCACTGCGTCATCCTGCCGCTGGGTGCTGCCGGCTGGCGACTGGGTTTCCGCGGCCAGCTTCGTCACCTCGGCCCGGGCCTGGCCGAGCGCGGCCAGCTTCTCGTCCGGCGGCAGGTCGCCGTCGCCGATGTCGTCGATCCGCCGGGCGAACGCGTACACCGCGGACAGCGCGCGCCGCTTGGCCGGCGGCAGCAGCCGGATGCCGTAGGAGAAGTTGCGGGCCTGTGACCGGGTGATCTCTTCGCAATGCCGGTAAGCGGCAGCCACGTCCATCCGATCACCTCCCGGCCGCATAAGCCGTCAGTACTTCCCGTACCAGCCGGCCGCGGCGCGGCTTCGGTGTCGCGCGCAGCACATCATGCCCGGCGCCGGCGATGGCGGCGAGCGCGGCCCGGCCGCCGGCCACATAACCGGCCACCGCAACCCGGGCCGCACCGTGCAGCATGCCAATCAGCGGTGCGCCCCGGTCGAGCCACTCCCGCGCCCGGCCGACTTCAAACGCCATCAGCTCGCGGAGTTGCGGCGTGGCGGTGGCGGCGGCGAGATCGGCTTCGCCGACGCCGAACCGGGCCAGGTCCTCGGCGGGCAGGTAGATCCGGCCGGCCCGGTAGTCCTCGGCCACGTCCTGCCAGTGTTCGGCTAGCTGGAGCGCGGTGCAGACCCGGTCCGACAGCACCAGCCGCTCCGGGCTCACCGCGCCGAACACATACAGCACGATCTGGCCCACCGGGTTGGCGGACAGCTCGCAGTAGCGGACCAGGTCGCCGAACGTGGCGTACCGGCTGACCAGCTGGTCCTGCCGGTTGGCCTGGATCAGGTCGAGGAACGGCTGCCGCGGCACGCCGCACTCGGCCACCACCGGGGCCAGGGCCTGGACCACGCCGAGCCGCGGCGGTTCACCGGTGCCCTGGAAGCGGTAAAGCCGACCGAGGTCGGCTTCCAGGTCGTCGAGAAGGCGGGCCCGTTGCCCGGGTGGCGCCTCGTCACCCATGTCGTCCACCGCGCGCGCGTAACCGTAGACCGCTTGCAGGTGCCGCCGGTAGCGCGCGGGCAGCAGGCGCAGGGCGACCGGGAAGTTCTCCCCGGACGCCTTAGCCGCGGCAGCGGCGCCGATCTGATCAGCCGTCGTCTGGACGGTGGCCGGCCCGCGCGGCTCTCCCAATCCTGCTACCCCCTGGCTCACAGTAGCTATCTCCGCACACTTGCGATACAAATGCAAACAATGACATGAGCGTCACCTGACACCGGTGTCGCAGATCTGCGGAGCACCGCAGCCTGGTCCCGCACAAGGCACGCCAGAACAGCGTCCTCTCATTATGCCCAGCCCGGGCGCGACCCTCACTATCGGGGCCGGCCTGCTTCCTCATAGCACAATGCCGCCGCCATTAGCAACGCGCCGCGACGTGCGTTACACCGGAGTTATGCGCCGCCGCCAGCCGACCCGGTACAGATGGCGTCATCCCAGCTCAGGGCGGAGGGTTGCGTTATTGCCAGGGTGGTCTTGATATGTTTCAGGTGGGTTACGAACGGGATTCAAAACGTCGATATACGGATGCTATCCGCCGATGGCTTCCCGCTGCATGGGCGCGGTTACTGAACGCAATGCCGGGCAGCCAGCACGGGCTGACGCGGACGTCGGCGTTGTGCCCCACTGGCTAGGCCCACGGCGCGCGCTTTAGCTGACGCTAATGTCATATTCAGTGCGCCACCCGGCGGCCCGCACCGCCCGATGTTTCGCAAGCCGCAACTATGCCAGAACACCCCCCGCCCCGCCAGACCCAACCACCCGCCCACCCAGCACCCTTCGCGCCGCCCCCAGCACCGCCGCGCGGCCGGGCGCTCCGGGGGCGGCCCGGCCAGCCGCACCAGCCTGCCGCCCGCCGCCCCGAACACTCACGGAGCGCGACTGGCCGCGCGGATCACCGACAAACGCCGACACTTCACCCCAGATGCGCGGCCGGTCATCCGAATTGCCCGATTCGCCCAGTACGCCGGGGTGAAAAGTCGTCCGTCCCGCAGCGGAGGGGTGATAAGTCACCGACTGCGTGGGGAAACGGTGCGGAGCTAGTGACCAACTGGGCGGTGGATTTTGGTCATGGGTGACACAATGCTGACGATCTCCCGAAGCGGGCTCCGCAGGGCTAGCCGCTGGTCAACTGGGGCGACAACTATCGACCGGCCCGGCACGGGGACTACGCCGGGTAGACCCCGCGAGCTCCGGAAATTTCCCTATAAATGCGGCAAAACACATATAACACGCCCGTAATTAGTGCATTTTGCCTGAGCGTGACGTGCGTCACTGCTACGCTGCGATGCTCCGGGGGGGTCCGAAGCTCCTTCGTAGCTGAGCGGTCACATTCGGTACTAGCTGCTGAGGCCTGAGCCATGGGGTTGCGTCTCCGGTCCATTCGCCAGAAGATCCTGCTGCTCGTTCTGGTGCCAGTGCTGTCCCTGATCGGGTTGTACGTCTTCGCGCTGAGCCTGACCGCGAAGGATGCCATCAACCTGTCCCGGACCGACACGCTGAAGAACGCCACCGCGGTGCCGGCCGGGAACTTCATCACCGCCCTGGAGGCGGAACGGGTCCTGGCGCTGGTCTATCTGTCCCGGCCCACCGGGGCCAACCTGGCCGGGCTGGAGAACGCCGAGAACAAGACGGGCAACACGGTGACGGCCATGCGGCTGTCGCTGACCTCGGACGCCACCACCGGCAACGCCTCGGCCGGCGAGAAGCGGGCCATCAGGGTGCTGCTGGCCGACGCGGCCCGGCTGCCCGCCCTGCACAGCCAGATCCGGGCCCAGATCATTACCCGCAGCCGGGCGTTCGCCGACTACAACAGCCTGGTGGCGGATGACTTCGCGCTGCTGCAGCAGGTCGTGCTGCAGGAAACCAACATGCAGGTGGGCACCCAGTCGCTGGCCATCCTGCGGGTCGGCCGGGCCGAGGAACTGCTCGGCCAGGAAGAGGCCCTGGTCCTGGCCGACCTGTCGGCCGGGAAATGGCCGGCCGCCGACCGGGAGCAGTTCACCGAGCTGGCGGGTGCGCGCCGGGCCAGCTACAGCCAGAACGTGGCTGACCTGAACCCGCCGTCCCGCGCGCTGTTCAACCGGTACGTCAGCCCGCAGGCGCTGGCCGCGCTGACCACGCAAGAGAACACGCTGATCGCCGATCCGGCCACCAGCCGCCCACCCGCGGTCAGGCCGACCGCATGGGAGCAGGCGACCGGCGCGGTCGCCGCGGGCCTGACCAAGGCCACCGACCAGACCTCGGACCTGATCACCACGCAGGCGCAGCACGACGCCCGGAACACCTACCTGACCCTGGGGCTGGCGGGCGGGATCGGCCTGCTGGCCGTGGTGCTGTCCATCATCGTGTCGTTCTGGGTCGGCCGCGGCCTGGTCCGCGAGCTGGCCAGGCTGCGCGACTCGGCCCGGGAACTGGCCACCAGGCGGCTGCCCGACGTGGTGCACCGGCTGGCCGCCGGCCAGCACGTGGACGTGCCCGCCGACGCGCCCGCCCTGCCGTCCAGCTCGGTCGAGATCGCCCAGGTCGAGGAGGCCTTCTCGGCGGTGCAGAAGACCGCGGTGGAAGCGGCCGTCGGGCAGGCCCGGCTGCGCCAGGGCATCAGCGACATCTTCCGCAACCTGGCCCGGCGCAGCCAGTCGCTGCTGCATCGCCAGCTCACCCTGCTGGACGGCATGGAACGCCGGGCCAGCAACCCGGACGAGCTAGAGGACCTGTTCCGCATCGACCACCTGACCACCAGGATGCGGCGGCACGCGGAGAGCCTGATCATCCTGTCCGGGGACGCCCCGGCCCGGGGCTGGCGCCGCCCGGTGCCGTTCGTGGACGTGCTCCGCGCCGCCGTGGCCGAGGTGGAGGACTACACCCGGATCAAGGTCACCGCGGACACCGGCGCCGCGCTCAGCGGCCCGGCCGTCGCCGACGTCATCCACATGATCGCGGAACTGGCCGAGAACGCGGTCACGTTCTCCCCGCCGAACACCCCGGTGCAGCTGGCCGGGGACGTGGTCGGCCGGGGTTTCGCGGTCGAGATCGAGGACCGCGGGCTCGGGCTGAGTGAGGAGCGGCGGGCCGAACTCAACCAGCTACTGGACAACCCGCCCGCCTTCGACCTGTCCGGCAGCGACCAGCTCGGCCTGTTCGTGGCCAGCCAGCTGGCCAGGAAGCACAACATCAAGATCTCGCTGCGGGCCTCCCCGTACGGCGGCACCACCGCGATCGTGCTCATCCCGCAGAGCCTGGTGGTGCCGGAGGAGAGCTACCGCCAGCTGGGCGGCGAGGCGGTGCCCGCGGCCGACCGGCCGCCGCAGCTCACCGGCCGGCACGCGGCCCGGGAGGAGGCGGGCCGGTTCGGCGAG
>DATCUG010000345.1:0-7471 GCA_036567525.1 Streptosporangiaceae bacterium
TGCCGGCCACCCGGGCACCACGCCACCCGCTCCGGCTACGGCGGGTCCTGCTACCTGAACAACGCCGCGGCCGCCGCGTCCAGGCCGAGCGAGACCACGACCGCGTCCGGCCGGAGTTCCCGGGCTTCCACGCACAGCACGTCCAGCCCGGCCAGCCAGCCCTCGTCACCGGTGCCGGGCGGCAGCGGCAGGTTCCAGTTGTAGCCCACGCCAGCCCCCCGGCCGCGCTCGTCCGGGTAGCCGGCGTAGTGCGGGAACCAGCCCGCGCCCGGGTCCACGTGCAGCGAGCCGTACCAGACGTCGGGCCGGTCATAGAAGATCATCTGCGTGCCGTTGCCGTGGTGCGCGTCGATGTCCAGCACGGCCACCTGGGCCGCGCCGGCCACCCGCAGGGCCTGGGCGGCGGCCGCGGCGTTGTTCAGGTAGCAGGACCCGCCGTAGCCGGAGCGGGTGGCGTGGTGCCCGGGTGGCCGGCACAGCGCGTAGGCCAGCCGCTCCCCCGAGCTGACCAGGCCGGCCGCGGTCAGCGCGGCATCCACCGCGCCGCGGATGGCGGCCCAGCTGCCCGGCCCGACCAGCGTCATCGTGTCGTAGCAGAACAGCCCGGCCCGGCCGTGCGCGGCCGGCGGCACCCGGAGCGGCAGCCCGGCCAGCATGGCTGGGGTCGGGAACAGGTAGGGCACCACCCGGTCCCGGCCGTAGTCGGCCGGCAGCCCGGCCTGCTCCCAGTCGGCCCAGATCCCAGCCAGGTGATCGACGAGCCGGGGATCGTGCACCGAGCGCAGGATCGCGTCGTCGTGCGGCCGGGCGTCGCGCACCGGGGCGCCCGCCGCCTCCAGCGCGGCGCGCAGCACCAGCGCCCGGTCCGGCACCTCGGTGCCCGGCTCCCGCACCCCGAGCCACACCTCGCCCGCCGGGTCGTGCCGCAGGCAGTCCGCGCTCCAGACCACCGGGACCGGCATGCTCACCCCGCTGCCTCCCCCCTGATCTGCGGCGGCGTTACCATCACGGGATGCCCCGCGGCACTGATCCTGGCATCCCCCTCAGCCCGCTGCCACCAGGCCGGCCCGCGAGCTGGGCACGCCGATGAGGCAGGGAGTGGCGTTATGCAGGAAGATTTTCCGGTCGCGCCGGCTACGCCAGGCGCGGATGATCCGTACGCCTGGCTGCGGGACACGCAGCTTCCCGCCGTGCGCGGTTATCTTGCCGCCGAACGCCAGTACTACGAGCAGCAGGTCGCGCCGCTGCGCGGGTTGCGGGAGGAGCTGCGCCAGGAGATGACCGGGCGGGTCGCCGCGGCCGAGGAGTCGGTGCGCTGGCGGCACGGCGCGTTCTGGTACTGCACCCGGGCCGTCCCGGGCCTGCAGTTCGGGCAGCTGTGCCGGGCGGCCGGCCCTGATGCCCCGGCGCAGCTGGTGCTGGATGAGAACGCCCTGCTCAGCGACCCGGCGTGTGGCGGTGGGTACGTGGCGCTCGGCGTCCGGGAGGTCAGCCCGGACGGGCGGCTGCTGGCCTACTCGGTGGATTTCGACGGCGACGAGATCTACCAGCTGCGGATCCGGGACCTGGCGTCCGGCCAGGATCTGCCGGACCGGATCGAGCGGACGTACTACGGGCTGGCCTGGACGGCCGATGCCCGGTCGCTGCTCTATGTGGTCACCGACGCGGAGTACCGGCCGCATGAGGTCTGGCGGCACCGGCTCGGCACCGGCCCGGACCAGGACGTGCTGGTGTTCCGCGAGGACGACCAGCGGTTCGAGCTCACCGTCCGGGCCACCCGGAGCGGCGAGTTCCTGCTCATCGAGACCGAGTCGCGGGACACCACCGAGACGCGGTTCGTGCCGGCCGCCGACCCGGACGCGCGGCCGGCCGTGCTGGAGCCCAGGCGGCCCGGCGTCGAGTACCGGGCCGACCATGCCCGCGGCCCGGACGGTGGTGACTTCTACCTGGTCAGCAACGACGCGGCGGCCGAGTTCCGGCTGGTCCGCGTGCCGGTGCGGGCACCGGGCCGGGCGGCCTGGACCGAGGTCATCGCCGGTACGCCGGACACCCGGCTGGTGTCCTGCGATGTATTCGGGCGCTACCTGGTGGTGCAGCAGCGGAGCGCGGCCGCCACCCAGCTGCGCGTGCTGGACCGGGAGACCGGCGCGCAGCGGCTGGCCGAGCCGCCCGGCCCGGAGTTCGCGCTGGAGCTGGCGGTCAACGAGGAGTACGCGGCGGCCGCGGTCTCGGTGCGGACCGAGTCGCTCATCGACCCGCCCGCCTGGCATGACGTCGACCTGGCCACCGGCCGGTGGGAACTGCGCAAGCGGCAGGACGTGCCGGGTTATGACCCGGCCGGGTACCAGAGCCAGCGGCTGACCGCGGTAGCCGCCGACGGCGCCACCATCCCGGTGACCATCGCCTACCGCCGCGGGCTGCGCCCGGACGGGACCGCGCCGTGCCTGCTGTACGGCTACGGGGCCTACGAGGCGTGCTCGTGGCCGGAGTTCAGCGTGCTCACGCCCAGCCTGCTGGACCGCGGCTTCGGCTACGCGGTGGCGCATGTGCGTGGCGGCGGGGAAGGCGGCCGCCGCTGGTGGCTGGACGGCCGGCTGACCCGCAAGCGCAACACGTTCACCGACTTCATCGCGGCCGCGGACATGCTGGCCGCGGACGGATGGGCGGACGGCGGCCGGATCGTGTCCCGCGGGCTGTCGGCCGGCGGGCTGCTGCAGGGCGCGGTGTACGGGATGGCCCCGGGGCGGTGGCGGGCGGTGGTGGCCGAAGTGCCGTTCGTGGACTGCGTGACCACCATGCTCGACCCGTCCATCCCGCTCACCATCACCGAATGGGACGAATGGGGTGACCCACGGGACCCGGACATGCTGGCCTACCTGCGCTCGTACAGCCCGTACGACAACGTGCCCGCGGGCCGGCGGCCGGACCTGCTGGTCACCGGGAGCCTGCACGACCCGCGGGTGCTGATCCACGAGCCAGCCAAGTGGGTGGCTAAGCTCCGGGCCACCGCGGACGGTGCGCCCGGGCGGGTGCTGTTCCGGGCCGAACTGGGCACGGCCGGGCACACCGGGCCGGCCGGGCGTTATGACCGGCTGGATTACCAGGCCGAGATCGGCGCGTTCATCGTGGCCGCGGCGGGCTAGTCCGGGCGGCCGGCTGCGGTCACGGTTTCCGGGCCACGCCCACCAGGCTGGCGAACCGCCCCGGGTCGGCGGGCACGTCGCCGGGTGCGTCGGGACGCCACTGGACGACGTTCACCAGTCCCGGTTCCACCAGGTCGAACCCGTCGAACAGGCGGCGGATCTGGGCCCGGCTGCGGGCGTACACCTGGGTGGGGACGCTGCGGTTGTACAGCGTGGCGGCGGCCCGGGCCCGGGCCGGGTCGTTCTCGTCCGTGCCGTGGGTGAGCACCAGGTAGCTGCCAGGGGCGAGCGCGTCGCGCAGCGTCGCTACGATGCGCCCGGGATCGTCGCGGTCGGCGACGAAATGCAGCACGGCCAGCAGCAGCAGCCCGGTCGGCTGGCTGAAGTCAAGCTGGCTCTGCACCACATCGCTGGCCAGGATCTTGCCCGGCTCACGCAGGTCGGCCTGGACCGCCGCGGCATTGTCGTGGCCGGCCAGAATGGCCTTGCTGTGCGCGACCACGACCGGGTCGATGTCGGCGTAGACCACGCGCGAGCCGGGCGCGGCGGCCTGGGCGACCTCGTGCACATTCGCCTGGGTGGGGATGCCGGATCCAATGTCGAGGAACTGGCGGATCCCGCTGGCGGCCAGGAAACGCACCGCCCGGCCGAGGAACGCCCGGCCCGCCTGGGTGATGGCCCGGATGTTGGGCTCGATGGCGGCCATCGCCCGGCCGAGGTCCTGATCAGCCAGGAAGTTGTGGTCGCCGCCCAGCCAATAGTCATAGACCCGGGCCGCATTCGCCCGCTTGGGATCCGTCTCCGGTGGCGCCCAGCATGGCTGATCTGTCACATCGCCCTCCGGTAGCGGACCAGCATGGCCGGGCGGCTCATTGTGCCCGCCATTCTCCGCACGATATCGGAGGATGCGGTCCGCCGTTTCCGGCATATTTAGCCGGGCTGGCTAGCGGTCGAGGAGAGCCACCAGCCGGGCCGGGGCGATAGCCCGGTAGGCGTCCTGGCACAGTTCGGCCACTTCGGCCCAGTCCGGGTCACCGTCCAGCCGCACGCCGATCCAGCCCCGGCCGCCCACGTACGGCGGCCGGAAGAACCGGCCGGGCTGCGCCGCGGTCAGTTCCTGCTGCGCGCCGTGCAGGCCGGCACACCACAGGTGCGGGAAATCGTCCGCGTGATGGCCGTGCGCCCACAGCGTCACGAATGCCTTCTTGCTGCTGACGAACCAGGTTGGCGCGCCGTGACTGGGCCGCTCGGTCACCTCGGGCAGGGCCAGGCAGACCGCCCGCACCGGCCCGGCCAGATCCATTGTCATCAGCTGTGCCCCCGCGTGTGTGCCCCGCATGCCCGGGCTGCTTCGCCCGGGCTGCTTCGCCCGGCCTCCGTGCCGGCAGCCTACCCCGGCCGACTCTGACGTTGACGTCAAGGTGCGATATGCTCCCGGTGCCCAGATAGCCGGTCAGGCAAGGAGGATCGATGCCGGTGGCAGGACGAGCGCAGGCGGCCCCGGCCCGGCCCGCGGACGGCCGGGGGATCCACTACAAGTGGATCGCGCTGTCGAATACCACGCTCGGCATCCTGATGGTCACCATCAACCAGTCCATCCTGCTGATCTCGCTGCCCGCGCTGTTCCGCGGCATCAAGCTGAACCCGCTAGTGCCGTCGAACACGTCCTACTTCCTCTGGGTGTTCATGGGCTTCATGCTGGTCACCGCCGTGCTGGTGGTCAGCCTGGGCCGGGTCGGCGACATCTACGGCCGGGTCAAGATGTACAACCTGGGCTTCGCGGTGTTCACCGTGTTCTCGATCCTGCTCTCGATCACCTGGCTGACCGGCCCGGCCGGGGCGATCTGGATCATCGTGATGCGGGTGTTCCAGGGTGTCGGCGGCGCGTTCCTGTTCGCCAACTCCACCGCCATCCTGACCGACGCGTTCCCGCCCGACGAGCGGGGCAAGGCCATGGGCATCAACGGCATCGCCGCGGTCAGCGGCTCGTTCCTCGGCCTGCTGCTGGGCGGCGTGCTGGCCCCGGTGCAGTGGCGGCTGGTGTTCCTGGTGTCGGTGCCGTTCGGCCTGTTCGGCACCGTCTGGGCCTACCTCAAGCTGCACGACAACGGGGTCCGCATCCCGGCCAAGATCGACTGGGTGGGCAACGCGCTGTTCGCCATCGGCCTGATCGCGCTGCTGACCGGCATCGTGTACTCGCTGCTGCCCTACGGCGGGCACCCGACCGGCTGGACCAACCCGTGGGTGCTGGCTGGCATCTTCGGCGGGATCGCGATCCTGGTGCTGTTCGGCTGGGTGGAGACCAAGGTGGCGGCGCCGATGTTCCGGCTCGGCCTGTTCCGCATCCGGGCCTTCACCGCGGGCAACATCGCCGGCCTGCTCGGCGCGCTGGGCCGCGGCGGAATCCAGTTCATGCTGATCATCTGGCTGCAGGGCATCTGGCTGCCGCAGCACGGCTACAGCTTCAGCCAGACACCGCTGTGGGCGGGTATCGCGATGATCCCGCTGACCCTCGGCTTCCTGATCGTCGGCCCGCTGGCCGGCCTGCTGTCCGACCGCTACGGCGCGCGGCTGTTCGCCACCACCGGCCTGATCGTGTCGGGGGCCAGCTTCCTGCTGCTGGAACTGCTGCCGATCAACTTCAGCTACGTCTGGTTCGCGCTGCTGATCTTCCTGTTCGCGGTCGGCATGGGCCTGTTCTTCTCCCCCAACCAGGCCGCGGTCATGAACAGCCTGCCGCCCGAGCAGCGCGGCGCGGGCGCAGGCATGCTGAACACGTTCCAGAACTCGGCCACCGTACTGTCCATGGGCCTGTTCTTCACCATTGTCACGCTGGGGCTGGCCCACAACCTGCCGTCGCACCTGTACCGCGGGCTGGTCAAGGCGGGCGTCCCCGCACCCGCCGCGCACCTGGTGGCCAGCGAGCCGCCGATCGGCAGCCTGTTCTCCGCGTTCCTCGGCTATAACCCGATCAAGGAACTGCTCGGCCCGACCGGGGCGCTGCAGCAGCTCAGCCCGGGCCAGGCCGCCTACATCACCGGGCGGTCGTTCTTCCCCCGGCTCATCGAGCAGCCGTTCGCCAGCGGCCTGCACCTGGCCTTCACGTTCGCGGCCATCGCGACCGCCATCGCGATCGCCGCCTCCGCGGTCCGCGGCCGGCGCTACCTGCACGCGACCGAGCCGGTCGCCGATGAACTGGCCGACGGCGCGGCCGAGATCGGCGGGCTCACCGGCCTGGAGCCGGTCGCGTCCGGCGACGCGGATGTCCCGGCGAAGGAGTGAAGCGATGCCCACCACGACCCAGGAATTGCTCGGCATCGGCGCGGCGGCCGCCCGGGCAGGCGTGTCCGAGCGTGCCCTGCGCTATTACCAGCAGATCGGCTTGCTGGTGCCGGCCCGTACCACGGCGGGCGGGCTGCGCCGCTACTCCGAGGACGACCTGGCCCGGGTGGCCCGGATCCGGGAGCTGCAGTCGCTGCTCGGCCTGAACCTCGACGAGATCGCGGTCGTGCTGCGCAACGAGGACCGGATCGCCGAGATCCGGCTCAGCTACCACGACGAGCGGACCAGCGAGGCGGAGCGCCGCCAGCTGACCAGGGAATGCCTCGCGCTGGCCGAGGACCTGCGCGGCACTGTGCAGGCCAAGCGGGACGCGCTGGACGGATTCCTCACCGACCTGGACGCCCGGATCCGGAAGGCCCGGGCGCTGCTGGCCGGCCGCCCGCCCGGACAGTGATCCCGGCCGGGCACCCGGTAGCCTGGCCGTCGTCATGGAGCACCCAGCGTTCGACACCAGCATCGCGCACCACGCCCGGATCTATGACTACCTGCTCGGCAGATACTCCCTCTAAGCACACAGTAGGAGACAGGTGACGTGTCGTCTAGTCCGTCCCACGTGGCCCCAACCGGAGCCGGCACGTTGCAAGATGGGCGCTTTAGTCGCGACGTTCCCGGGTGAGCAGGGTTGACCTGGGCGCGGGGTATACCACCCTGGCGATTGCGGACATGCCCCAGCCGATGACCCAGCCGAGGAAGACATAGCCCAGCGTGTGCACAGAGTTCGCGCTGGCCAGGGTGCCCACCAGAATCCAGATCACCGCCCAGGCGATCGCGCAAGCGAGAGACCATCCCAGGTAGTCCACGCGCCAGTACCACTTGGGCTGGCTCCTGATTCTTATTTGCCGCATCGGACTGCCTCCTGTACCAAGAAGCGCCCGGTCACTCCGGGTGTCTATGAATATGATATCACTTTGATATATTTTAGGCAAGAACGGCGGTCGCCGGGTCCGGACGGGGCACGTCGCCAGCCCGGGGTTGTGGCCAACTTC
>DATCUG010000346.1:0-2087 GCA_036567525.1 Streptosporangiaceae bacterium
GACCGGCGGTACTGGCGCCATCGGCACCCACCTGGCCCGCTGGCTGGCTGGCCGGGGCGCGGCCCGGATCGTGCTGGCCTCTCGCGCCGGACCGGCCGTCGCACCTGCCCTGGCCGCCGAGCTGGCTGGCGCCGGCACTCGGGTCAGCGTGGTGACCTGTGATGTGGCCGACCGGCCGGCTCTGGCCACCCTGATCACCCGGATCGGGCCCGGGCTGACCACGGTGATCCACGCCGCCGGGACACTCGACGACGGGACGGTGGACCGGCTGAGCACGCCGCGGCTGGCCGCGGTGCTGGCCGGCAAGGCCGCAGCCGCCGCCCACCTGCACGAGCTGACGCAGGACCTCGACCTGGACGCCTTCGTGCTGTTCTCATCGGTCGCCGCGACCTGGGGCAGCGGTTCCCAGCCCGGTTACGCGGCCGCCAACGCCTACCTGGACGCGCTGGCACACATCCGGCGGGCCAGCGGGCTTCCGGCTACCAGCATCGCCTGGGGACCATGGGCCGGCGGCGGGATGACCAGCCCGGCCGCCAGCACGCATCTGCTGCGGCGCGGGCTGGCGCCGATGGACCCGGTCCTGGCTGTCAGCGCCCTGGCCCAGGTGATGGACGGCGGCGAGCACCTCCTCACCATCGCCGACGTGAGCTGGGCCCGGTTCGCGTCCGCCTTCACCTCGCTCCGCCCCAGCCCGTTGCTCCGGCACCTGCCCGAAGTCCAGCACCTCTCCACACCCGGTGAGGCCAGCCCGGACGGCGGAGACCGGGGCGCGGGCACCGCACTGGCCCGGCAGCTGGCCGGGCTGGACACCGCGGACCAGGACCGCACGGTAACCGACCTGGTCCGGGCCGAGGCCGCCGCCGTCCTCGGCCACACCTCGGCCCAGGCGATCGAGGCCGGGCAGGCCTTCAAAGACCTCGGCTTCGACTCACTGACCGCGGTCGAACTCCGCAACCGGCTGTGCGGCGCGACCGGCCTGGACCTTCCGGCCACCCTTGTCTTCGACTATCCCACTCCGGCCACGCTGGCCCGGCACGTGCGCGCACAGCTGCTGGGCGCCCCCGCCGAGGTGCCGGAAGTACCGGCGGCGACGGCCGCGCGGGCCGGTGAGCCGGTCGCGATCGTGGCGATGGGCTGCCGGTTCCCTGGCGGGGCGCTCGGCCCGGACGAGTTGTGGGACCTGCTGGCCAACGGGACGGACGGGATATCGGAGTTCCCGGCTGACCGCGGCTGGGACCTGGAAGAACTGTACGACCCCGACCCCAGCCAGCAGGGCACCTCGTACGTGCGGGCCGGCGGGTTCCTGTACGACGCACCCGGCTTCGACGCTGGATTGTTCGGCATCTCCCCCCGGGAGGCGCTGGCGATGGACCCGCAGCAGCGGCTGCTGCTCGAAGTCGCCTGGGAAGCCATCGAACGGGCCGGGATCGCCCCGGCGGCACTGCGCGGCACGCCGACCGGCGTCTTCGCCGGGGCAACCCATGCCGGTTATGGCGCCGGGCTAGCGGACGGGGACAGCGGCACCGAAGGCTATCTGCTGGCCGGGAACACGGCCAGCCTGGTGTCCGGCCGCATCGCTTACACGCTGGGGCTGGAGGGCCCGGCGGTGACGGTGGACACGGCATGCTCGTCGTCGCTGGTCGCGCTGCACCTGGCCTGCCAGTCGCTACGGACCGGGGAATGCGACCTGGCGCTGGCCGGCGGTGTGGCCGTCATGGCCACTCCCGAGGTGTTCACCGAGTTCTCCCGGCAGCGCGGGCTGGCGCGGGACGGACGCTGCAAGTCGTTCGGGGCGGCGGCGGACGGGACCGGCTGGGGTGAGGGCGCCGGGATGCTGCTGCTGGAGCGGCTGGCCGACGCACGCCGCAACGGTCATCCGGTGCTGGCCGTGGTGGCGGGCAGCGCGGTGAACCAGGACGGGGCGAGCAACGGGCTGACCGCGCCGAACGGCCCGTCTCAGCAGCGGGTGATCCGCGCCGCGCTGGCCAGCGCGGGGTTGTCCCCGGCCGACGTTGACGCGGTGGAGGGGCACGGCACCGGGACGGTGCTGGGGGATCCGATCGAGGCGCAGGCGCTGCTCGCCACCT
>DATCUG010000347.1:0-3902 GCA_036567525.1 Streptosporangiaceae bacterium
CCGCCCCCTGCTCCGCCGCCACCACCGGCGCATCACCAGCCACCCCCGCCAGCTCCGCCACCGTCTGAGCAGCAAACACCATCCGCGGGCTCACCCGCAGCCCCGCCCGCCGCGCCCGCGCCACCACCTGAATCGTCAGGATCGAATCCCCGCCCAGCTCAAAGAAATTGTCATGCACCCCCACCCGCTCCACACCCAGCACCTCACCCCAGATCCCGGCCAGCACCTGCTCAGCCGGGGTCCGCGGCGCGAGGAACCCGCTGCTGGTCCCGGTGACTACCGGGTCGGGCAGCGCGGCGCGGTCCAGCTTGCCGTTCGCGGTCACCGGGAACGAGTCCACCACCACGAACGCCGACGGGATCATGTAGTCCGGCAGCAGCTGCCGCAGGTAGTCCCGCAGCACCCCGCCCAGCCCCGCCCCGGCGGTCCCGGCGGTCCCGTCCGGCCCGGCGGGGATGACGTAACCGGCCAGCCGCTGATGCCCGCCCGGATCAGCCCGCGCGTCCACTACCGCATCAGCGACCTGCGGGTGAGCGGCCAGCACCGCCTCGACCTCACCCAGCTCGACCCGGAACCCCCGCACCTTGACCTGCGCATCAGCGCGGCCCACGAACTCCAGCAGCCCATCGGCCCGCCACCGCACCGTATCCCCGGTCCGGTACAGCCGCTGCCCCGCCGCCCCGAACAGATCCGGCACGAAACACCGCGCGGTCAGCCCCGGCCGCCCCAGATACCCCCGCGCCAGCTGGACCCCGCCCACGAACAGCTCACCCGGCACCCCCGCCGGCACCGGACGCATCCACCCATCCAGCACATACACCCGCGTATTCGCCACCGGCCCCCCGATAGGCACCACGCCGGGCTCATCGGGGTCCACCACCGCGGCCGTGGCGTAGGTGGTGGCCTCCGACGGGCCGTACAGATTCAGCACCCGCCGCGGCGCGAACGCCTGCCTGACCTGGACCGCCAGTTCCCGGCTCAGCGCCTCGCCCGCCAGGTTCACCGACCGTATCCCCTGCGGGCACCCGCCGCGCTGCACCAGCGCCCGCACCGCCGAGGGCACCGAGTTCAGCAGGGACACCCCGCCGGCCACGGCCAGCACGTCCTGGGCCACCACCACCGCGCCGCCGTGAGCCAGCGGCCCGAAGATCTCAAAGACCGACAGGTCAAAGCACAGCGAGGTGGCGAACAGCACCCGCGCCAGGTCCTCGGCCGTAAAGAACTCACCCGCCCAGCACACGAAATTCACCGCACTGCGGTGTTCGATCATGACGCCTTTGGGGCGGCCGGTTGAGCCGGAGGTGTAGATGATGTAGGCCAGGTCTGCCGGGCCGGCGGCGGGTACCGGCCGGGTAGCGGGGTGGGCGGCCAGCACCGGGCCGAGCTCATCCACCCGGACCCGGCGGGCCTGCCCGGCGGGCAGCCGGCCGTCCAGCCCGCTGTGGGTCACCACCAGCGCGGCGCCGCTGTCAGCGAGCATGTATCCCAGCCGGTCCGCCGGGTACCCGGCATCCAGCGGCAGGTACGCCCCGCCCGCCTTCAGCACGGCCAGCACCGCCACGATCATGTCGGTACCCCGCTCCAGGCATACCCCGCTGACCGTGCCCGGCCCGGCCCCCAGCTCCCGCAGGTAATGAGCCAGCCGGCTAGCCCGCTCATCCAGCTCCCGGTAACTCAGCTCCCCGTCAGCGGCGACCACCGCGGCCGCGTCCGGCACCCGGTCAGCCGCCACCTCGAACAACCCGGCCAGCGTGGCTGCCTGCCCCGCCCCCGCCAGCACCGCCCCGGTATCGTTCCACTGCCCCAGCACCTGCTCCCGCTCCCGCTCACCCAGCACGCTCAGCGACCCGGCCGGCGCCTGCGGATCAGCCGCGATCTGCTCCAGCAGCCCGGTCAGGTGACCGGCCAGCCGCTCGACCGCGGCCGGATCGATGCAGGCCGGGTCATAGGACAGTGACAGGGCCAGGCCGCCGGGGCCGGGCACGGCGATCACGGTCAGCGGGTAGTTGGTCTGCTCGGCGATCACCACCGGGGTGGCGGTCACCGGGCCGGCCAGGGCGGCCAGGGCGGTATCGACCGGGTAGTTCTCATAGACCAGCAGCGAGTCGAACAACGCGGTGCCGGGCGGGACCTGGCTGTGCCGCTGCACGGCCGGCAGCGGGGTGTGCTCGAACTGGCGGGCCTGCAGCTGCTCATCTTGCAGCCGTCCCCAGACCGCGGTGACCGGCTCGGTATCGTCCCAGCGGACCCGGGCGGGCAGCGTGTTGATGAAACAGCCCACCATGGTGTCCATGCCATCCAGCGGCACTGACCGGCCTGAGCTGGTCACCCCGAACACCACGTCGCTGCTGTCAGCGTAGCGGCCCAGCAGCAGCCCCCACGCTGCCTGCAGCACCGTGCTGGCAGTGACCCGGTGCGCCCGCGCCGCATCGGCCAGCGCCTGGCTGGCCGGCGCGCTCACCGTGACCCGGTGCACGCCCACGCCCCGGCCGCGTTCGTCCGGGCCGGCCGGGCGGGAGATCACCAGCGGGGTCGGCTCGGTGAACCCGGCCAGGTATCCCCGCCAGTACTCTCCGGCCGCCGCGGCATCCTGGCCGCGCAGCCACGCCACGTAGTCCCGGTACGGCCGGGGCGGGGCCAGCCCCGCCGCGGTGCCCTCTACCGCCTGCCGGTACAACGCCAGCACTTCACCCAGCACCACCGGGATGCTCCACCCATCCAGGATCAGGTGATGGAACGTCCACGTCACCCGCCACGCATCGGCGCCTACCCGGGCCACCGCCAGCCGCATCAGCGGAGCCCGCCCCAGATCGAACCCGGCCGCCCGGTCCCGGGCCAGGAAACCGGCGTAATACCGGTCCAGGTCCTCGATCTCCCGCCAGTCATGCCAGGAGACCGGCACCGGCACCTGCCGGTACACGACCTGCAACGGCTCACCGAGGCCCTGCTGCCACGCCACCGAGGACCGCAGCACCGCATGCCGGCCGGCTAGCTGCTGCCAGGCAGCGGCAAACGCCTCCGCATCGAACCCGCCCGTGAAATCCACCCCGGACTGCTCGACATAAACCCCCGACTCCGGCGCCGACAGCGAATGGAACATCATCCCCGCCTGCAACGCCGTCAGCGGGAACACATCCTCCACATCCCGCCGTCCCGCCACCACCGCGTCAAGGCCGTCCTGGTCCAGCCCGGCCAGCGGGAAATCCGACGGCGTATACCCGCCGGCCCGCGGATCGCGGCAATGCGCGGTCACCGCGGCCAGCGCCTGCCCGAACCGGTCCGCGGCCGCCTCGATCGTGGCCCGGTCATGCAGCCCGGGCGCATAGGTCCAGGACACCCGCAGCTCACCGCCGATAACCGCCGCGTTGACATCCAGCGCGTACCCCCGCGCCGCCCGCGGGCTGCGGTCAGCGCCTGGCCCCCCGCCCGCCAGCCGCACCGGCCCGCCCGGCGCCGGCTGGTCAACCCGCCCCAGGTAGTTGAACACCACATCAGCAGCCGGGCCGTCATCCAGCTCCCCGCGCACATACCGGGCCAGCCCGTACCCGATCCCGTGCCGCGGCACCGCCCGCAACGTCTCCTTCACCGCCTTCAGGCAGCCCGCCACATCCCCCGGATCAGCCAGTTCCAGCACCACCGGGTACAACACGGTGAACCAGCCCACCGTCCGGGACAGGTCCACATCACTGAACAGGTCCTCCCGGCCATGGCCCTCCACATCCACCGCCAGCCCGCCCGGCCCGGCCTGCAACGGCCGCAACGCCACCGCCAGCGCCATCAGCAGCACGTCATTAACCTGGGTCCGGTAGACCCCCGGCACCATGGTCAGCAGCTCCTCGGTCAGCCCGCCCGGCAGCACGCTGACCACCGACCGCGCCGCCCCCGCCGTGTTAACCCCGCCC
>DATCUG010000348.1:0-10102 GCA_036567525.1 Streptosporangiaceae bacterium
GCAGGCCCGCCTGCGGCGCGTGCACCCTGGCCCGGCTCTGCCCGTCTTTCGGCGAGGGCCCGACCGACGAGAAGACGGCCCTCGCCCTGGTGAAGCCGGGCCCCTTCTCGTGAGTAGCCCTAGTCAATTGCCGCAGCCGGACGCCGCCGATCCGGATGGGCCCCCAGCCTGGCTGCGTGATCTGGCCGCGGCGGCCGCGCAGAGTCCGGTGCCGCCGCTGCTCCGGCCGCCGCCGGACGGCGGCCGCCCGTCGGCCGTGCTGGTCCTGTTCGGCGATGGGCCGGATGGCCCCGATCTGCTCCTGGTGCAGCGCGGCCCAGGGCTGCGCCGCCACTCCGGTCAGCCCGCGTTCCCGGGCGGCGCGGTTGATCCGGGCGACGCGGGCCCGGTCCCGGCCGCGCTACGGGAGGCGGCCGAGGAAGCCGGGGTGGACCCGGCCGGGGTAGAGGTGCTGGCCGTACTGCCCGACCTGTTCATCGAGCGCAGCGGGTTCGCGGTCACCCCGGTGCTGGCCTGGTGGCGCCGGCCGGTCCCGGTCGCCCCGGCCGACCCGCCCGAGGTGACCGCGGTGGCCCGCGTCCCGCTCAGCGAACTGGCCGACCCGGCGCGGCGGCTGCGCATCCGGCATCCGTCCGGGCGGGCCGGGCCGGCCTTCCGGGTGCGCGGCATGCTGGTCTGGGGATTCACCGCCGCGCTGGTCGACCGGCTGCTCACGCTGGGCGGCTGGGAGCGGCCCTGGGATCACGGCCGGGTCGAGGAACTGCCCCCGGAGACATTTTCCGCCGGCAGTTGAAGCCCAGGCTGGACGGGTTAACGGCCCGGCCTATTAGCTCAGTGCGAGCCAACCACCGCGCTGCGCGCTATACGGTGGGCTGGTGTCGGGTGACGTGCTTGACCTGATCTTGATAGCGCTCGCCGCGGCGTTTGCCGTGGCCGGCTACCGGCAGGGCTTCATTGTCGGCATCCTGAGCTTCGTCGGTTTTCTCGGCGGGGCCGCCATCGGCGCCACGTTCGCGCCTAAGCTGGCCCGCTCACTGGTGCAGGGCACGACTCAGCAGGCCCTGGTCGCGATCGTGGCCGTGTTCGTCGCGGCCATGATCGGCCAGCTGCTCGCGTCCGCGGTCGGCGCGGCGCTGCGTTCCCGGGTGAACTGGCGCCCGGCGACCATGGTCGACTCGGTGGCCGGCGCCGCGGTGAGCGTGCTGTCCGTGCTGCTCATCGCGTGGCTGATCGGCTCGGCCGTGGTCAATGCCCCGTTCGCCATGGTCACCAGCCAGGTGGACCGCTCGGCCGTGCTGCGCACGGTGGACGGGGTCATGCCGTCCGCCGCGCGGACCATGTTCTCCGATTTCCGCAGCCTGCTGGCCAGCGGCCCGTACGTCCAGGTGTTCGGCGCGCTGGGCGCCGAGCCCGCGCTGACCGTGGCCGCGCCGGACCCCGCCGTGCTCAACGCGGCCGGGCTGGTCAAGGCCCGGGACAGCATCGTCAAGGTGATCGGCGTCGCGCCGAGCTGTTCCCGGCGCATCGAGGGGTCCGGGTTCGTCATCTCCCCGCAGCACATCCTGACCAACGCGCACGTGGTGGCCGGGGTCACCCAGGGCCAGATGGTGATCACCCGGCCGGGGCGGCACCTGGCCGCCACCGTGGTGCTGTTCGACCCGGAGCGGGACCTGGCCGTGCTCTACGTGCCGGGCCTGCGGGCGGCCCCGCTGTCCTTCGCCGGCCCGCAGCCGCTGGGCACCAGCGCGATCGTCGCCGGGTACCCGCTGGACGAGAACTTCACCGTGGTGCCGGCCCGGATCGGCGACGACCAGCTCGCCCAGGCCCCGGACATCTACCAGTCCAAGGAAGTCACCCGGCAGATCTACTCGATCCGGGCCGACGTCCGGGCCGGCAATTCCGGCGGGCCGCTGCTGAACCCGAACGGCACCGTGGACGGGGTGGTGTTCGCCGCCGCGGTCGGCGTCAGGGACACCGGCTACGCGCTGACCGCGGCCGAGGTCAGGTCGGATGTCAGCCGGGGCGCGAACGCCAGGGCGGCCACGTCGACCCAAGCCTGCGATTAACTTTTCCGAACGCCCCTGCCCGCGGCCCGCCGTCACCCCCACCCGGCCGCCGGTTGAACGCCAGTTCCCGCCACCCGCCGCCCCACCCACGCGGTGGTTGGTCAGGCAGGGGAGCGGGTCAGCGTGAGGTGCGCGTCCAGGCCGGCCAGGCCGGCCGCGTCGATGTGGTCCGCCAATGCGGTTGCGGCCTCGCTCAGGTCAGCCGCGTCGATGTCGTACGGGGCGATCCCGGCGTAGCCGCCCACCCGCTCCGCGCCCCGGTGGAGCAGCGCGGCCGCGCCGCGCGCGTTGCCCCGCTGCACATGGGTCAGCCCCACCGCGAGCTGGGCCAGGCCGCGCCACAGCTCGCGTTCCGCGGCCGGGGCGTGCTTCCAGGACGCCTCGAGCACTTCGTGCGCGTGGAACGGGCGGCCGGTGTCGAGCAGTTGCTGGGCCAGCGCGAGCGACTCGGCCGGGGGGAGGGACAGATCGTCCGGAATCCGGTCGGCGCCAGGTGAACCGGGTGGCAGTGGCCGGCCCAGCTCGTCCCGGGGCCGCGCGTTCCGTGGCCGCCCAGAGCTGTCCCGGTCCCTCGCCTGCCGCGGCCCTTCCCTCATCGTTCGGGTTCGGGGTCGGCCAGCCAGCCGCGCAGCTCAGTGTCGAAACGCTGCGGCTGTTCCTCGTGCGGGAAGTGCCCGGACCCGTCGAGCAGCCGCCATCGGTACGGCCCGTCCACGTGCCGGCTGGCGCCGCGCGCCGTCCCGGGCAGTACGCAGGTGTCCAGCGAGCCCTGCAGGTGCAGGGTGGGCGCCTGGATGGGCGCCCGCATCCGCTGGGCGTAGCGCAGCCCGTCCGGCCGCAGCCGGGAGCGCATGAACCAGCGGTGGTACTCCAGCGCGGAGTGTGCCACCGACGGGATGCACATGGCGGTCCGGTAGCGGCGCTCGGTGTCCGGATCCGGCCAGCCCGGGCCGGACCAGGCGCGCAGCATCTGGCCGACCCGCTGAGCATGGTCCCGCACCAGGTTGTGCTCGGGCAGCACCGGGACCTGGAAGCCGAACGCGTAGCCGCTGCGGCGGCCCTGCCCCAGTGGGTCGGTGAGCAGGGCAGAACGCAGCCGCAACGGGTGGGCCATCGAGATGACGGCCAGCCGCCGGACCACCTTGGGGTAGTAGGCCGCCATCGTCCAGGCCACCAGGCCGCCCCAGTCGTGCCCGACGACCACCGCGTTCGCCTCGCCCAGCGAGCGGATCAGCCCGGCCGCGTCGGATGCCGCGGTGATCAGGTCATAGCCGCGCGGTGGCTTGTCGCTGCCGCCATAGCCGCGCAGATCCGCGGCCACCGCGCGGTAGCCCGCGTCGGCCAGTGTGACCAGCTGGCCCCGCCAGGTCCACCAGAACTGCGGGAAGCCGTGCAGCAGGAGCACCA
The DNA here is from genome assembly GCA_036567525.1 of Streptosporangiaceae bacterium. Lineage (GTDB taxonomy): Bacteria > Actinomycetota > Actinomycetes > Streptosporangiales > Streptosporangiaceae > RYN-230. The sequence goes on from DATCUG010000348.1 coordinate 3,474, forward strand.
GCGGGCCGTCGCCGGCCTCGGCGATGTGGAACCGGGTGCCGTTCGCGCTGATCGCCCGGTGTGACCACGGGCCGTCCACGTAGACAGCTGATTCGCCCCGCAGGGTCATTGGGTTCAGCCCGCCTCGACCGCCGGCCGCTCCGGCGTCTCCTCGTCGCGCTTCAGCATGGCCAGGTCCTCCTGCACCGATTCGCGGGTTCGGCGCAGCCCGCTCATCCCCTTCAGCCTGGCCCGGATGACCACCGCGCAGACAGCGGCCAGCACGGCCCATGTCCCGGCCACGATCAAGAATGCCGCCCAGTTCCAGATACCCACCGTGATCAGCCCGTAGGCGTAGGCGAAGCTGAGCATGACCAGGATGAGGAAGCCGAAGAACATGATGGTGCCGCCCAGGGCGGCCGCCAGGCCAACCCGCACGGCGTCCCCGCGCAACTCGACCTTGGCCAGGTCAATTTCACACTTGACCAGCGTGGTGACATCCTTGATGGCCTGCGAGACGAGATCACCGATTGACGGCTCGCTGGCATTGCCCAGCGACTGCGTAGCTGCGGGCCTGGCCATCCGCACTCCCCTCGCGCGATCGGTGCCGCTCACTTTCCCTGGGCTTCCCCGCCACAGGGTGGGCAGCAGGTCAGTCCGGGCGCGAGGCGCCAGGAATTGCCGCTAAATCCCGGGAGCAGCAGTCCCCCCGGGACGTGATCTTACGGGATTACCTGGCCACAGTTCAGCGTGGCCTTCCGCTATTGCGCTGCCCTGTCCACAATGACCAGCGCACAGCTGATTTTACGGGGGTGTGGGCAGGCCCGGAACGCGAGCACCATTCCGCTGGCTGGACGGCACAGGTGGGGAGAACTCCCCAGAAAAGCGCTACCTGGCACGGCAGGTCAGGCTACCAAGCGTGCACCTCGTCTCCGGGCAGGCCCGCCACTACGTGCTCGACAGGGCCTGGCCTGCCTCGGCCGCCTTCCGCGGCTGCTGGTCGCGTGGGTACCCGGCTGCCGTGCCAGGACGCTTGTACTAGACACCTTTCTACGGCGGATTCGCGGGCAGGAAAAGAGCTGGCTGTGATGGATTCGTTATCTCGATCGATCCGTGCGGTCGCATTCCTGGCCGGTGCGGTCCGGCCGGCCAGCGCCCAGGTCGCGGTGGGCCGGCCGCGGGCAGCTCGTGGAACGCCAGCACCGGCCAGCCGCGGTGGCGGGCCAGCCGGCGCAGCGCCCGGTCCGGGTTCACCGCGTGCGGCCGCCCGACCGCTTCCAGCATGGGCAGGTCGGTGACCGAGTCGGAGTAGGCGTAGCAGTCGGCCAGCGCGTATCCGCGTTCCGCGGCCAGCTCCCGGACCCGCTGCGCCTTGGCCTCGCCGTACGCGTAGAACTCCATCTGCCCGGTGTAGCAGCCCTCGGCGATCTCCATCCGGGTCGCGATGATCAGAGCCGCGCCGAGCAGTGCGCCGATCGGCCCGACCATCTCCTGCCCGGACGTGCTCACGATGATCACGTCCTCGCCCGCGGCGCGGTGCCGGCTGAGCAGGGCCCGCGCTTCGTCGTAGATGTAGGGCAGGATCAGCTCGTCCAGATGCCGGGTGACGATGTCCCGCACATGCTCGGCGGGCCAGCCCCGGCACAGCTGGCCGACGTGCTCCCGGATCCGCTCCATCCGCTGGTGGCTGGCCCCGTGCCGGCTGAAAAGCAGCTGGGCCACCGCGCCGCGCATCGCGTCACCCCTGCTGATCAGGCCATTTCGGTAAAATGAGGGCCCGTAGGCCAGGGTGGCCGACTTGGCGATGATCGTCTTATCGAGGTCAAAGAACGCCGCGACCGGCCGGCTGCCGCCGGCGATGGAACTAGGCACAGCACCGGAGCCTATGGCCGAATACCTGCAATCGTTGTCATCTCGTCATGACCGATTGGTAACTTGGCCCGGATACACGTAGGCTTTGCCTCGTGACGGGACCGGCTCTGCCCCCCCGGGGCCGGACCGTTTGGCGACCCCCGCTCTCCCCCCCGGCGGGGGTCGCCCCCTTACCGCCACCTTGCCACTGTTTGCCCTGGTCAGACCCGAGTTCCGGTGGCTGAGCGAGAACTGTCCCGGCCGCTACTGGGCGGATTTGGTGTCGCCCGATAGCAATCCGTCGAGCAGCCGCAGCGCGCCCGGCTTGGACAGCGGCTCGTTCCCGGCCCCGCACTTCGGCGACTGAATGCAGGACGGGCAGCCGGTCTGACAGTCGCAACTGCGAACGGCGTCCGCGGTTGCCGGCAGCCAGTCCCGGGCGGCCTGGAAGCCGCGCTCAGCGAAGCCCGCCCCGCCATCGTGCCCGTCGTAGACGAACACGGTGAGCTGGCCGGTCGCCGGGTGCTCGTCCGCGGACGCGCCGCCCACGTCCCACCGGTCGCACGCCGCGAACAGCGGCAGCAACCCGATCGAGGCGTGCTCGGCCGCGTGCGCAGCTCCGGGCAGGTCCACGCCCGCCGCAAGCAGACAGCGGCGCCGCTGGGCCGGGATCGTCCACCACACCGCGCGGGTGCGCAGGGTCTGCGGCGGCAGGCTGAGCGGGAACTGGCCGAGCAGGCGGCCGGTCCGGGTGGCCCGCCGGACGAACCCGGTCACCTGCCGTCTCACCTGGACGTCACCAAAATGCACCGTGGCGTCCGGCCAGTTCTCACTGTGCAGCGCGCGGGTGACCTCGATCGCCGTGACCTGCCGGGCCGAGGTGGCATACCCGGGGTCGGCAGGCCGCACCAGCGCCACGCCCGCCGCCAGGTCAAGCTCCTCGACCAGGTACATCTCCCCCTGATGCGGATAGACCGCCCCGGCGTGCACCAGCAGGTGTGACGACGGCTCGTCCACCGTGCCCACCAGCCGGCCGGTCGGCAGCTCGACGATCTTGACCGGCCGGGTGCCGGTGCCGCGCAGCCCGGTCTGCCGCGGCCGCCCCCGGCTGGTCCAGTAGAGCGCGCCGCCGCGGCGGCGCAGCATCCCCCGGCGGGCCAGCGCGGCCGCGATCTCGCCGCCGCCCGGGCCGAACGTGGCCAGGTCCGTCTCGGTGAGCGGCAGTTCCGCGGCCGCCGCGCACAGGTGCGGGGCCAGCACGTACGGGTTGCCGGGGTCCAGCACGGTCGCCTCGACCGGCCGGTGCAGCAGCGCCTCGGGATGGTGCACCAGGTAGGTGTCCAGCGGGTCGTCCCGGGCGATCAGCACCACCACCGCGGGCCGCCCGGCCCGCCCGGCCCGGCCGGCCTGCTGCCACAGCGCGGCCCGGGTGCCCGGCCAGCCGGCGATCAGCACCGCATCCAGGCCGGTGATGTCCACGCCCAGCTCCAGCGCGGTGGTGGTGGCCAGCCCGGTGATGGCCCCGGTGCGCAGCGCCTCCTCCAGCGCCCGGCGGTCCTCGCGCAGGTAGCCGGACCGGTAGGCCGCCACCCGCTCGCTCTCGGCCGCCGCGCCCGCCTCGCGGAGCGCCCGGCGGGCGGCCAGCGCCACCCCCTCGGCGCCGCGCCGGGACCGGGTGAAGGCCAGCACCGGGACCTGCTCGGCCACCAGGTCGGCCAGCAGCGTGGCCGCCTCCGCGGTGGCGCTGCGCCGGACCGGCCCGTCCGCTTCGCCCTGCGCCCGGGTCAGCGGCGGCTCCCACAGAGCGAACGTGACCGGCCCGCGCGGCGCGGCGTTCTCGGTGACCGCTTCGGCCGGCCGCCCGGTGAGCAGCCGGGCACAGCCGGCCGGGTCGCTGACCGTGGCCGACGCGAGCAGGAACACCGGCCCCGGGCTGGCTGGTGCCGGGCTGGCCGATGCCGCGGCCGCCGTCTCAATGTGATGCACCCCGACCCGGTGCAGCCGGCGCAGCACCTGGGCCACGTGCGAGCCGAACACGCCGCGGTAGGTATGGCACTCATCGACCACGATGTAGCGCAGGCGGCGGTAGAACCCGGTCCACCGGGCATGCCGGGGGAGCAGTGTCTGGTGCAGCATGTCCGGCGTGGTCAGCACGTAGTTGGCGTGGCTGCGGGCCCACTCCCGCTGGGCAGCCGGCGTGTCGCCATCCAGCACCGCGGCCCGCACGCCCGGGATGCCCAGTTCGCCGAGCGCGCGCAGCTGGTCGGCGACCAGCGCCCGGGTCGGCGCCAGATAGAGCACGGTGCCCCCGGCCAGCACCGCGGTCAGCGCGGGCAGCAGGTAGCCGAGCGATTTCCCGGACGCGGTGCCGGTAGCGATGACTACGTCCCGGCCCGCCCGGGCCAGCTCGGCCATGGCCGCCTGGTGCGCCCACGGCCTGGGCACGCCGGCCCCAGCGAAGGCCTCGGTCACCGCGGCCGGCGCCCAGCCAGGCCAGGGCACCCCACGCCCCGCGCAGCCGGCCATGTACTCTACGTGGATCAGGCGTCCCGACTGCGCGCCGTAGCGCAGCACGAGGTCGGCGGGGGAGGCGGCCGGGAGTGCGGGTTCGCCGGACCGAGGGGGAGTGAGCGTAGTCATCGGCTCCCAGTGTGACATCTGCACCCGAGGTGCCTCGAAGCATGAACTCGTGTAGACATGACGTGAGAGCGTGGTTGAATGCGCCACGGGAGCGCTCGATTACTGATGAGATAGATATAGCCCGACGGACGTGGGCTGCATGGCGCTGGAGGATTTGTGGATCTAAAGCTTGACCACCACACCAGGGACGGTATCGAGGTCGTCGACGTCGAGGGTGAAATCGACGTCTACACCGCGCCGCGGCTCCGTGAGCTGCTCATCGAACTGGTAAACAACGGTCATTACCAGCTTGTGGTGAACATGGAGAAGGTCGAGTTTCTCGACTCGACCGGCCTCGGCGTGCTGGTCGGCGGGCTCAAGCGGGTCCGCGCCCACGACGGGTCGCTTGACCTGGTGTGCACTCAGGAGCGCATCCTCAAGATCTTCCGCATCACCGGGCTGACCAAGGTGTTCGGGATCCACGACAGCGTCGACGAGGCGATCACCGCCCGGAAGTCGGAGAAGTAGCGGCTGCACGCTCTTCATCCGGTCATGGCCACAGTCGAAATGAGCTTCACGCCGCTGCCCGTGCATGTCCGCACGGCCCGGCTGGTCGCCACCGCCGTCGCACGGCGGAGCGGGGTCGAGGAGGCGCTCCTCGATGAGGTCCGCCTCGCGGTGGGTGAGGCCTGCTCGCGGGCGGTCGAAGCGCACCAGGCGCAATGCCCGGCGGAGCCGGTCCGGATCGAGCTGACCGGATCGGACGGGCGGTTCGAAGTCGTCGTCACGGACGCGGCCATCGCCGTGTCCGGTCCCCCGGCCAGCGCCCCTGGGCCGGCCGAAGGCTGGCCCGGCAACGGGGTGGCCAACGGTGATAGTGCTCACACTGCGGGTGGTTTCCCGCAGGAAGGCCTGGGCCTCGCGGTGATCGCGGGGCTGGCCGACGACGTCCAGTTCACCCGCACCTCGGCTGGGCTCAGCATCAGGATGAGCTGGCCATCTGGCGGCAGCACCGGCTGACCGCCCGCCACCTGCGGGCTGGTGGCCGATGTGCGGACATCTCTGCCAGCCGCAACACTAATGTGATTACCTGTGCAGGGGAGCAGCGCAGCCGTCGTCTAGCGGGTCTGGCCCCGCCTCGCGTCCGGCGGCCGACATGCGTAGACTCCCGGCACTGCTTTTTTGGCACTGTGTCCATCCGGTGCGCCCCTGGAAGTTCTGTGCCTGCCGGGCGGACGCGTGCCACTGTCTAGGAGGACAGAACAAGGATGTCTGGGCTCAAACTCGCCGCGGGGAGCGGGGCGGTCAGTGTGAGCGGCGGCAACTTGACGTGGGTCATCGTTGTCGCCGTTGTCGCGCTGCTCGCCCTGGCCGTGGCCGGCGTGCTGGTACGTGAGGTACTCGCCGCCAGTCAGGGAACCGAGCGGATGCAGGAAATCGCCCGCGCGGTGCAGGAGGGGGCGGCCGCTTACCTGCGGCGCCAGTTCCGCACCCTGGGCATTTTCGTTGTCATTATCTTCTTCGTACTGTTGCCCCTGCCCGCGGATGGACCGTCCGTGATGTGGGGCCGGAGCATCTTCTTCCTGGTCGGGGCGTTGTTCTCGGCGGTGACCGGGTTCACCGGCATGTCGCTGTGCGTGCGCGGCAACGTCCGGGTGGCGGCCGCGGCGCGGGAGGGCGGTGAGCGGCCGGCCATGCGGATCGCGTTCCGCACCGGCGGCGTGGCCGGCATGTTCACCGTCGGCCTGGGCCTGTTCGGCGCCGCGATCGTGGTGCTTATCTACCGGGAGAACGCGCCGAACGTGCTCGAGGGCTTCGGCTTCGGCGCGGCGCTGCTGGCGCTGTTCATGCGGGTCGGCGGCGGCATCTACACCAAGGCCGCCGACGTCGGCGCGGACCTGGTGGGCAAGGTCGAGCAGGGCATCCCAGAAGACGACCCGAGAAACGCGGCGACGATCGCGGACAACGTGGGCGACAACGTGGGCGACTGCGCCGGCATGGCGGCGGACCTGTTCGAGTCCTACGCGGTCATGCTGGTGGCCTCGCTCATCCTGGGCAAGACCGCGTTCGGCGACAAGGGCCTGGTGTTTCCGCTGATCGTGCCGATGATCGGCGTGATCACCGCGGTGATTGGGATCTTCGTCGTCGCGCCGCGCGCGGGCGACCGCAGCGGCATGACC
>DATCUG010000349.1:0-2555 GCA_036567525.1 Streptosporangiaceae bacterium
GCCCGTCCAGCCGCCACTCCTGCGAGGTACCGGCTGAGGTGCCGAACCGGCCGAGGTAGTTGAAGCCGATCTGGGCGGTGGGTGCGGTGGCCAGGGCGGTTGCGGTGGTGGGGTTGAGGTGGCGGAGCATGCCATAGCCCAGCCCGTCGCCGGGGATGCCGCGGACTTGTTCTTTGATGGTTTTGACCAGGGTGTCGGGGCTGGCTGGGCCGGGGTCGAGGCGGACTGGGTGGGTGGCGGTGAACCAGCCCACCGTGCGGGACAGATCCATCCCCTCGGCCAGCGGCTCCCGGCCGTGGGTCTCCACATCGACCAGCACCCCGCCATCGCTGCCCCGCCACTGGATGACGGCGGCGGCCAGCCCGGCCAGCAGCACCTCATGGGTGCCGCAGTGGAACGCGGCCGGCACTCGGGTGAGCAGCTCACTGGTCAGCTCTGCGGGCACGGTCAGGTTGACCCGCCGCAGCGTGGCGGCGGTGTCGCGGGCCGGGTCCAGCGGCCGGTCTCCCAGCAGCGGTTCGCTATCACCGAGGATCTGCTGCCAGGCGTCCAGTTCGGCGGCCCGGGCTGGGGTGGTGGCCTGCCCGGCCAGGAGCTGGGCCCAGCGGCGGAACGACACCGGCTCCGGCTCCAGCCCGGCCGGGCGGCCCGCCGCCAGCTCCGCGTACGCCGCGGCCAGGTCCGGGACCAGGACCCGCCACGACACCCCATCGACCACCAGGTGATGGATCACCACAGCCACCCGCCCTGGCCGGCCCCCACCGGCGTCCACCCAGACGACCCGCATCATGTTCCCGGCCGCCGGGTCCAGCCGCCCGGCCGCCTCCCGCGCCGCATCCCGGGCGGCCGGCCCCAGACCGTCGTCGTCCAGCCCGGTCCCGTCGACCCGGGTCACCCACCCGGACGCATCGACCGGCCCGGCCGGCACCACCAGGGCGTCACCGGCCAGCCGCGCCGCCAGCACCGGGTGACACTCGGCCACTGCCGCGGTGGCGGCGGTCAGTGTGCGCTCGTCGAGGTTGCCGGGGACGGTCAGGATCATCCACTGGCAGAACCGCCCGTCCAGTCCCGCCGACCCGGCTCGCGCCCGCATCACCGGGGTCAATGGCGCGTTGCCAGTGCCCGTATCCGCCACTGGCGCGGCGGCTGGCTGGGCGATGGCGGCTAGGCCGGCTGGGGACTTGTGCTCAAAGACCTGCCGCGGCGACAGCACCAGCCCGGCGCGGCGGGCCCGGGCGACGAGTTGCATCGACATGATCGAGTCGCCGCCCAGGTCCAGGAAGCTGTCGGTCGCGCCGACGTGGTCTAGGCCGAGGATGTCGGCGAACAGGCCGCACAGCAGTTCTTCGTGTGCGCTGGCTGGCAGCACGGTGCCGGTGGTGACCTCGGGGGCGGGCAGCGCCCGCCGGTCCACCTTCCCATTCACCGTGACCGGCAGCGCCTGCACCACCATGACCACGGCTGGGACCAGGTAGTCGGGCAGCCGGGTGGCCAGCTGCGCGCGCAACTGCGCGCCGTCGAGTTCACGGTCAGCGCCGGGGTCGGGGGTGACGTAGCCGATCAGGCGGTTCCCGGCGCCGTGGTCGTCGCGGGCGGTCACCACCGCCTGGCCCACCCCACTGCAGGCGGCCAGGGCGGTCTCGACTTCGCCGGGCTCGACCCGGAACCCGCGGATCTTGACCTGGCTGTCAGCCCGCCCGCAAAACACCAGCTCCCCGCCGGGCGTCCAGCGGGCCAGATCCCCAGTCCGGTACATCCGCACCCCACGCCCGAACGGGCAGGCCACAAACCGCTCCCCGGTCAGCGCCGGGCGGCCGAGGTAGCCGCGGGCAAGTCCGGCCCCGGCGATGTAGAGTTCCCCAGCCACCCCGGGCGGCACCGGCTGCAGGAAGCTATCCAGCACATACACCTGCCGCCCGGCCAGCGGCCGGCCAATCGGCAGCGGCCCCTCCGGCACCGGCGCACCGGCGGGCAGGTGCTGCCAGGTCGCGCACAGCGTTATCTCGGTCGGCCCATACAGCTGCCGGATGCTCACCCCCGGGCACGCCGCCCGCACCTGAGCCACCGCGGCCGCGCTGACCACATCCCCACCGGTCAGCACCTGATCCAGCCCGGCGAAACAGCCCGGTGACTCCCCAGCCAGCACCCGCAGCCAGCCGGCCGTCACATGCACCGCGCTCAGCCCGGCCCCGGCCACCAGGTCCCGCAGCGTGGCCGCGTCCACCGGGCCGGGCGGGGCCAGCACCACGGTGCCCCCGGCCAGCAGCGGCACCCACATCTCGAAGTCGGACACGTCGAACGTATGCGGCGCGTGCATCAGCACCCGGTCCCCCACACCCACACCCCACCCCGGGTCGGCGGCCAGCGCCACCAGCCCGCCATGAGTGACCGCCACCCCCTTCGGCGCACCGGTCGACCCCGACGTGTACATCACATACGCCACCGACCCCGGCCGCGCCGCCACACACAGCGGCCCAGATGACCCCGTGTCCGGGATCTCCTCCATGACGACCCGCGCGGCCGGGCCATCCCCGGGCACCACACTGGCGGTCGCC
>DATCUG010000350.1:0-11492 GCA_036567525.1 Streptosporangiaceae bacterium
ACTTCCAGGAAGTACACCTCAGCCCCGGACACGATCAGGTCGGTCCGGGACAGGTCGCGCAAGCCGAGTGCCACATGCGCAGTGACGGCAGCGGCCGAGGCGGCCGCCATCAGGTCAGCCGGCAGCCGGGCCGGGGCATAAAACTCCGTCTGCCCGGCCGTGTACCGGGCCGCGTAGTCGTAACTGCCGCCCACCGGGTGGATCTCCACCGGCGGGAGGGGATGCGCGCCGTCGCCCAGGTCCAGCACGCCGACCGCGACCTCGGTGCCGGACACGAACTGCTCGACCAGCGCGGTGTCGCCATACCCGAAGCAGGTCATCATGGCGGTGGGCAGTTCGGCGGCGGTCTGCACCCGGGTCGCGCCGAGGGCCGACCCACCGCGGGCGGGCTTGACGAACAGCGGCAGCCCGAGCCGGGCCACTACCCGCTCCAGGACCGCGCTCGCGCCCAGGTCGTGGAACGTCTCCCGGGGTAGCGTCACGGACGCGGGGGTGCGCAGCCCGGCCGCGGCCGCCACCGCCTTAGCCGTCGGCTTGTCGAAGGCGGACCGGCTGGCCGACGGGGTCGAGCCGACGTACGGGACCGACAGCAGGCTCAGCACCTCGCGGATCGACCCGTCCTCCCCGCAGGCGCCGTGGATGGCCGGGAACACGGCCGCCGGCGGGTCCGCGGTGATGGCCGGGATCAGCGCCGCGTCGGCGTCGGCCAGGTCGGCCTCCACCCCGACGTCCCGGAGGGCGTCCAGCACCCGCTCGCCGGAGCGCAACGACACCGCCCGCTCCGCGGACAGCCCGCCCGCCAGCACCAGCACGTGGCCCAGATCGCTCACAGTGCTCCAAACCTCACGACGCGCCAAACGTGGACTGCAGTTCCAGCTCCGCGTCGAGCACACCGGCCAGCCGCCGCACGCCTTCCCGGATCCGGGCCGGCTCGGGGAAGCAGTAGGACAGCCGCAGATGGTCCGCACCGGTGCCGTCCGCGTAGAAGCCAGTGCCCGGCACGTACGCGACCCGGGCCGCGATGGCCCGCGGCAGCATGGCCTTGGCGTCGATCCCGGGCAGACCCAGCCATACGTAGAACCCGCCGGCCGGCGCGGTCCACCGGCAGCCAGCCGGCATGCTGGCCCGCAGCGAGTCCAGCATCGCGTCCCGGCGCTCGCGGTACAGCTCGCGGAACACCTTGATCTGCTCCCGCCACGGCTGGCTGGCCAGGTACTCGCGCACCACTAGCTGGGCCAGGCTGGAATGGCACAGCACGGCGGACTCCGCGGCCAGCACCAGCTTGTCGCGCAACCCGGCCGGCGCGACCGCCCAGCCCACCCGCAGCCCGGGCGCGATCGTCTTGGAGAACGTGCCGAGGTAGATGACGTGCGGATCATCGGCCCGTAGCGCGCGGGTCGGCTCGCCGTCGAAACCGAGCAGCCCGTACGGGTTGTCCTCGACCACCGGCAGGCCCGCCTGCTGGCAGATGCCCAGGATCTCCGCCCGGCGCGACTCAGGCAGGCACACCCCAGCCGGGTTATGGAACGACGGGCAGGTGTAGAGGAACTTGGGCCGCCGCGCAGAGCCCAGCCGGGTCAGCACCTCGGCCAGTGCGGCCGGAATCAGGCCCTGGTCATCCATCGGCACATGGATCACATCCGCCTCATAAGACGCGAATGTTCCCAAGGCCCCCACATATGACGGCCCTTCGGCCAGCACCACGTCGCCGGGGTCGACGAAGATCCGAGTGATCAGGTCCAGGGCCTGCTGGGAGCCGACCGTGACGACGACCTCGTCCGGGTGGGCCCGGATGCCCTCCAGGGACATCACCTCGCAGATGCCCTCACGCAGCCCGGGATCGCCCTGGCCGGAGCCGTACTGCAGGGCCACCGCACCGCGGCTGGCGACCAGCTGGCCGGCCATCTCGCCCACCGCGTCCAGCGGCAGCGCGGAGATGTACGGCATGCCACCGGCCAGTGAGACCACCTCCGGCCGGGCGGCTACCGCGAACAACGCGCGGATCTCGGACGCGACCATGCCGCGGGCGCGCACGGCATAGTGATCCAGGTAGGGATCGACGCGGGTATGGGACTGTTCGGATGCGGATGGCACAGCCGCTCCAGGTGGTAGGTGGGTACCATGTCAGGGTACGGGCCTGTGGCCGGGCTCGCTCAGTGAACTCGCCCGCGGCCGGAGCGGCCGCTTCGGATAACCAGGGGTGTGCGTGACGCGCCGTCTTGTCAGTATCACCCTGGACAATCTGGACGACCTGCCCAAGCGGTGCCGCCGGTGCGTCTTCTGGGAACTCGACCCAGTGAGCCATGCCCGGGCCGAGGAGGTGGGCGACCCGGCCCTGGAGAAAGAGGCCTGGATCTCCTCGACGCTGCTGGAGTGGGGCAGCTGCGGGAAGATCGCCTACGTGGACGGCGCGCCGGCCGGCTACGTGCTGTACGCGCCGCCGATGTATGTGCCGCGCTCGCTGGCCTTCCCGACCAGCCCGGTCAGCGCGGACGCGGTGCTGCTGATGACGGCGAACATCATGAGCGAGTTCACCGGCGGCGGCCTGGGCCGGATGCTGGTGCAAGGAGTGGCCAAGGATCTGACCCGGCGCGGCGTCAAGGCCATCGAGGCGTTCGGCGACCTGCGTTCCGAAGGGCTGTCCTGCGTGCTGCCCGCGGACTACCTGCTCGCAGTGGGGTTCAAGACGGTCCGGCCGCATCTGCACTATCCGCGGCTTCGGCTCGAACTCAAGACGGCCGTGTCCTGGCGTGAGGACGTCGAGGTGGCGCTGGAACGGCTGCTCGGCTCGGTCAGCCCGGAGCGTGCTCTCCGGCTGGCGTGACCTCTTCATGCAGCAGCAACAGCGAGTACGCGGCCACGGTTGAGTCATCCAGGATGCTGGCGTTAAGGATCATGTCCTTGAATTCGCCGCGGGTCACCCAGCGCTGGCGCATGTCCTGCTCGGACGGTTCCCGGTCCGGTTCCCCCTGGGTCAGGCCGGTGGCCAGATACGCGTGGAAGCCCTGGCTGCTGGTGCCGTGCGAGCAGTGCAGGTAGCCGAGCAGGGTGAGCTGGCCCGCGCGCAGCCCGGTTTCCTGGGCCAGTTCCAGCCGGGCCAGTTCCTCGGGGTCGCCGGTCTGCCGCCCGGGGAACCCGCCCTGCGGGAACGACCAGGTGCGCCGCCCGACCGGGTACCGGAACTCCTCCACCAGGCAGAACCGGTCCGCCTCGGCCGGGATGACCAGCGCGAAGTCGGGCTTGTCCACGACCGCGTAGGTGCCCCGGCTGCCGTCCGGGCGCTCGATCTCGTCGCAGCGCAACACGATGTGCGCGTCCTCGTACACCACGCTGGACGCTAGCGTCCGGATGTCCGGGCCAGCGCCCGAGTCCGTGCTCAGATGAAGTCAGCCAGTTCCTTGAGCAGGGCGGACTTGGACTTGGCCCCGACCACCTGCTTGACGACCTCGCCGCCGGAGAACACGTTCAGCGTCGGGATCAGCATGATCCCGTACTTCTGCGCGGTCTGCGGGTTCTCCTCGATGTTCAGCTTGACCACGTCGATCTTGTCGGCGTGCTCCTTCGCGATCTCTTCGAGGACCGGGGCAACCTGGCGGCACGGGCCGCACCACTCGGCCCAGTAGTCCACGATGACCGGCTTGCTGTTCTTGACGACTTCGGCATCGAAAGTCGCATCGGTCACGACCTTGGTTGCGCCCACGGCGATTGCTTCCTTCCGTTGTTGTTTAGGACTCGTGGTCCGCTAGCCACCGCTCGGCGTCGAGCGACGCGGCGCACCCGGTGCCCGCGGCCGTGACGGCCTGGCGGTACGTATGGTCGACCACGTCGCCGCAGGCGAAGACCCCGTCCACGCCGGTGCGCGTGCTCGGCTGCTCGACCAGGAGGTAGCCCTCCTTGTCCATCGGCAGCTGGCCGGCGAACAGCTCGCTGCGCGGGTCGTGCCCGATCGCCACGAACAGGCCGTTCACCTCGAGCGTGCTCTCCTCGCCGGTCTGCGTGTCACGCAGCCGAAGGCCAGTCACCTTGCTGTCGCCGAGCACCTCGACGACCTCGCTGTTCCACCGGAACTTGATCTTCGGGTTGGCCAGCGCCCGGTCCTGCATGATCTTGGACGCGCGGAGCTGGTCACGGCGGTGGATGATGGTCACCGACTTGGCGAACCGGGTGAGGAACGTGGCTTCCTCCATGGCCGAGTCGCCCCCGCCGACCACGGCGATGTCGAGCTCGCGGAAGAAGAACCCGTCACACGTCGCGCACCAGGACACGCCGTGCCCGGACAGCCGCTTCTCGCCCTCGACGACCAGCTCGCGGTAGCGCGAGCCGGTGGCCACGATCACGGTGCGGGCGTGGTAGGTCTCGCTGGCCGTCTTGATCACCTTGGGGGTCGCGGCCAGGTCGACCTCGGTCACGTCGTCGGCGATGAGTTCCGCGCCGAACCGTTCCGCCTGCTTGCGCATCGAGTCCATCAGGTCGGGGCCGAGCACGCCGTCCGGGAAGCCAGGGAAGTTCTCCACGTCGGTGGTCTGCATGAGCGCGCCGCCCGCGGTCACCGAACCCTCGAACACCAGCGGGGACAGCTTGGCCCGCGCCGCATAGATCGCGGCGGTGTAACCGGCCGGACCTGAGCCGATGATGATGACGTCCCGTACCACGTGTGCCCCTTTCCGCGGGTGTCAACCGATCCTAGGGCGCACAGATTCCCGGGGCCCCTCACCTGCATTATCTCGCGGGTCAGCCTGAAGTGACACGCACCCGCGCGGAGTCCAGTCGCGCACACGAGTAGTTGACCGCGACGACCGTGTCCGGATTGCCCAGCATGATGACGTAGGCCGGGTGGTGCTGGTAGCGGGCCAGATCCACGACAAGCAAATGGCGCCCGTCGGCGATCCGGGTGGCGCAGTTGCTGACCTGACGCGGAACACTGCCGGCGGGCAGCACGGCTGGCCCGCTGAAACCGCTCACGCCGTACTCTGCCAGCACCTTCTTGCCCTGGACGGCGAGCGTGCTGGGCTGGTAGTCGGTGCCGGTCTGCACGTACGTCGGGCCGCTCGGCTTGCTCTTGTTGGGCTTCTCGCCCGGGGAGAGGAAGGGCCCGCCCTTGATGCCCCGATGCCCTGATGCCGGGGCTGCGGAGCTCGCCGGCGCGCTGGCACCGGATGGGGACCCAGACCCGGAGACCTGGCTCACGGCGTAGCCGATCCCACCCGCCGCCACCAGGGCCACGGCCGTGCCGGCCAGGATGCGCAGCGCGGCCGGGGACCACCGCGGGTTGCGCCGCGGTGGCTGCGGCGCCGGGGCGGGTGTGGGCGTGGCCGCGCGGTGGGCCGTCTCAGCACTCAGCGCCGCATCCAGGCGGGCCGCGAACACGGACGGCATGGCCGGCGCCGGTACGTGGCTGAGCTGGGTGGTCACGTCGGTCAGCGCCGCGACGGTACCGGCGCACTCCGGGCAGCCGGACAGGTGGGCACGGACCCGCGCGGTCTGGCGGCGGCCGAGCTGCCCCTCGGCATACAGCGCCAGGGACTCCGCGTCCACGTGCCCTCTCATTCCTCTCCCTCCGCTGGAGGTGAGACGCGCGGTACGCCCGGCTGGTTCCGCAGATGGGCCAGTTGTGGCAGCAGCCGGGCCCGGCCGCGGGCGCACCGGCTCTTCACCGTGCCCGGCGAAACGCCCAGGATCTCGGCCGTGTCGGCCACCGAGTAGCCGAGCATGTCCACCATGACCAGCGCGGCCCGCTGCTCCGGGCCCAGCGTGCGCAGCGCGGCCAGCACGTCCAGCGACACGTCCCGGTCCGGGTCGGCCTGGGGCGTGCGGGCCAGCAGGTCCAGGTCATGCTCGCCGCCCGCCACCGGCCGGGCGGCCCGGCGGCGCATCCGGTCCAGGCAGGCGTTCACCACGATCCGGTGCAGCCAGGTGGTCACGGCCGACTCGCCGCGGAACGCCGCGGCCCGCCGGAACGCTGAGATCATCGCGTCCTGCAGCGCGTCCGCGGCCTCGTCCGGATCCCCCAAGGTCCGTAGCGCCACTGCCCACAGGCGATCACGATGGCGCCGGAACAATTGGCCGAACGCCTCCTGGTCGCCGGTCACATGACGGCGCAGCAACTCGGCGTCGGGGGGCTCGGCATGAGCGCCCCACGGGCCGGACAGCGCCGGGCCGGGCTGGCCCGCCACGGGTCAGCCCGATCCGCGCAGGACAGCGCCGGAGACGAACGCCTCGAACTTGTTGCCGCTGCCGGCCAGGGGTGGCAGCTTGGTGAACCAGATCAGCACGTACCGGCCGGACGCCGAACTGCTGGTCTGGAATGTCTGAGTGCCCGAGCCGACGTTCTTCTCTTTGGCGATCTTCGTGAAGGAGGGCCCAGGGGTCAGCCCGGGCTGGTTGCCGATCTCGATGGTCACGTTCGTGCCCGCGGTCGGGCCGAACGTCAGCTGGATTGAACTGAGGCTGACCGCCTTACCCATGTCCAGCAGCAGACCGGTGCCGGCCTTCAGGCCGCCGAACACCGGGTTGTCCAGGTAGAACTGGGTGCGCCAGGCATTGGCCGGGTTGGTCGCGTAAGCACCACGGGCTCCGGCGGCGTCATCCGATGCGGTCGCGTTGACGGGCGTGAGGACGGTGTTCGCGGCTGGGCTGGCCGAGTGGGAGCCTGCCGAGGCGCTCGGCCCGGCGCTGCCGCCGCCGCCCTTGTGGCGGCTCAGGCTGTACAGGCCGGTGCCGATCGCGGCCAGCACCAGCAGCACGATCAGCCCGAGCACCGCCTTGCTGACCGGCGTCCGGCTGCCCGCCGGCCGGGGTGGCCGGGGTGGCCGGGCGGCCCGGCGCGGTGCGGGTGGCGGTCCCCAGCCACCGCCACCGCCGTACTCGGCCGGCCCGGAGTCGGCCTGGTACTCCTGCGTGTACCCGTATCCAGCGGCCGGTGGCGGCGCCATCGGGGCCGGGATGACCTCGAACAGGGCGTCCGCGAGCAGGCCGGGCGTGGTCAGCAGCGGGCCGCGGCGCCGCTCCAGCTGGAACAGCGCCTGGCAGGTCACTTCGTCGATGCTGGCCGGGACGCCCGCGCAGACCTGGTGCGGGCTGCACGGCTTGCCGTCGGCCAGCGGGGCTGGCGGCAGGCTGCCCAGGCCCGGCCCGGGCCAGTAGCGGGTCAGCGCCGCGTACAGCAGCATGGCCAGGCCACGGGTGTCGGCCAGGGCCGGATCGTCCGCGGTCACGTCGGCCAGGGCCGCGTCGATGCCGGTGCCGAGCACCTTCACTCCGCCACCAGGGGTCCAGCGCAGCGACTGCGGGGTCAGGCACAGATGCGCCACGCCGGCCGCGTGCGCCGCCGCCAGCGCCTCAGCCGCCTCGGCCACGATCTCCGCGCCCTGCGCGGGATCCAGTGGGCCGTCCGCGAGCAGGTCTTCCAGCGAGTCGCCGGCCACCCACTCCATCACGACATAGGCCTGGTCCCAGTCGTCCTCGACGTCGAACACCTGGGCCAGCCGCGCATCGGTGAGCCTGCTCGCGGCGCGCGCCGCGGTGAGCACCTCACGGATCCGCGGGAAACCAGGCGCGAACGTGAGGACTGAGACCGGCCGGGCCAGCGTCTCGTCGATGGCCTTCCAGGCCGACCAGCCGCCACTGTCGTCGATCCGGTCCTCGAGCCGGTAGCGGCCGCCAAGCCGGGTACCTGGTTCTGAGATAAAGGTGCTCATAGGTATGCAGGAGGGGCAGGCTCCCGTCCCTCCTTCCGAGCCCCCGGATCCGCCAGCGTCATGCGTGCCGTACACCATGCTAAGCCGCGCGCGATGGGCTGGCGCGTCCCGCATGCCCTACCACCGCAAACCGTTACACGTGAGAGACACACGTTCGGTTCCCGATAGGTTCCCCGCTCATCCGCGTCACCGGCCGAGCCGGGCCCGGACGCTGCCGAGCAGGTCGGTGACCTCGCTCACATGCAGCGCGCGGCAGAACAGGAAGTAGAGGAACAACCCGCCGCCGCCGCCCAGCAGGACAGTGACCAGCCCGTAGGCCGGGCCCGCCGCCAGCAGGACGCCGACCATGAACGTGACCGCCCAGGCGAACAGCAGGGCGGGCAGTGCGGCCAGGTGCATCCGGACCAGCGTGCGGCTGATCTCCTGCCCGGCCAGGCCGCCCAGCCGCCGGCTGGCGATCCGCCAGGCCACGACGGCACCAGCCACATTGCCCAGGCCGAACGCCACGCCGAGCCCTTCCACCACATGGCCGGCCGGCAGCAGGTACAGCGCGATGATGCTGGCCGTGCCGTTCACGATCATGGTGACCACGCCGATGAACATCGGCGTCCGGCTGTCGTGCAGCGCGTAGAACACCCGGAGCAGCAGCTGGAACATCATGTACGGGACCAGGAACAGGGAGAATGCGCCGAACACCTCGCCGATGTACCGCGCCTCGGGCACCGTGGTGCTGCCGTGCCCGATCGCGAACAGGAACTCGGCCAGCGGCCCGCCCAGCACCAGGAGCAGTAGCGCGGCCGGCACGACGACCGCCGAGGCCAGCCGGACACCGGTGGAAAAATCGCTGCGTACCAGCGCGAACTGGCGTTCGGCCGCGTGTGCGCTCATCCGGGGCAGCAGGGCCGTGATGACCGAGACGCCGACCACCGCGTACGGCATCTGGAACAGCATCCAGGCGTAGGTGTACGTGGAGAACGAGTCGAAGCTGACGTGGTTCGACGCGGCGTTGGCCACGTTCTGCACGATGAGGAACGCCACCTGGGTGGTCAGGATGTAGCCGAACAGCGGCGCGGCCATCCGGCGGATCTCGGTCACCTCGGCCCGGCGGAAGTCGAACTGGGGGCGCCAGCGGAAGCCGACCCGGCGCAGCGAGGGGATGAGCGCGGCGGTCTGCACGATGATGCCCAGCGTGGTGCCGAAGCCGAGCAACTGGACCTGGGCGGCCGAGATGCCCTGCGCCGTGGTGCCGATGCCCCCGGTCGCGATGAACAGCAGCAGGACGAGGATGACCACGATGTTGTTCAGCACCGGGGTCCACATCGGCGCGGCGAAGCTGTTCCGTGCGTTCAGCACCCCGCCTGCCATCGAGCTGACCCCGTAGAAGAAGATCTGCGGGATGAAGAAGTAGGCGAAGATCACCGCCAGGTGCCGCTCCGCCCCGGGCAGCTCGTGCGCGTACAGGTTGACCAGCAGGAAGGCGGCCGCCGTGGCCACCACGGTCAGCCCGAAGAGGGCGGTGGTGACGAGGGTGAACATCCGCTGGGTGTACGCCTCGCCGTGATCACGGTTCCGCTTGGCCGCGCTGACCAGCAGCGGTACCACCACCGCGCTCAGGATGCCGCCGAGCATCAGGTCGTAGACCGCGTTGGGCAGCGTGTTGGCGTTGTTGTACGAGTTGGCCACGCCGACCGCGCCGAGCGCGTAGACGGTCATCAGCGTGCGCAGGAAGCCGGTGCCCCGGGAGGCCAGCGTGCCGATGGCCATGACGCTGCTGGACCGGACCAGGCTGGGCCCCTCCGGTGGGGGTGGGGTTGGTGCCTGCTGCTGCCCCGGGTCCGGGAAGCCGGGGTCCTCGTAGCCCGGGACCTGCGGCACCGGGTAGGAGCCGGCCTGGCCCGGGGCTGGGTAGGCCTGGCCCGGCCAGACCGCCGGTTCCCGCGGGCTCGGCTGCCGCGGGTCGCGGTAGCCATACTGGGGGCCGGGGTACTGGGGATCGCGATACTGCGGCTCGGGGTACTGGGGGTCCTGGTAGGGCCGGGTCACCTGCGGGTCGGGGTCACCGCGGTAGCCAGTGGGCCGGCCGGTGGCCCGCCGCCGTCCGGGTGCGCGGCGGCGCCCGGGCCCGCGGCCCCGGTCAGGGCCGCTCCACCCAGCCTGGGGCGCTGGCGTATTCATCCGGCTCCTCGTGCGTGTCGGCCCGACCGTGGTTGGGTGCGCTGGTCTCGGGCGCGGGTTTCCTGACGACCGTATCCGTTTCGTCCGGCGATCCGCCGGGATCCGCGGGAGTAGCATCCTGACCTGGGGATCCGCGGCGCAGTCCCCGGCGCACGGCCCGGACGGCCGAGCTGACCACGAACAGGCCGCAGGCCACCGCGATGATCACCAGCGCCTCGGTGCCGAAATGGGTCGCGTCCACCGTGACCTGGGCGGCGGGCCCGGGCAGCGGCGCTCCGTTCGGCGCGAGCAGGCTGAGCTTGAGGTTGGTCGAGCCGGCCACCGAGGAGCGCACCTTGACCGCCACCGTCTTCTGCTCGCCCCCGGGGATGGTGATCGGGGCCGACTTGTACAGGATGGTCAGCCGGCTGGCCGGGGCCTGGACCAGCAGCCGGACGGTGACCGGCTGGCCCAGCTTGTTCACGATAGACACCGGGACCGGCCCGGACTTGCCGGTCAGCGTGACCTGGCCGCCGCCCTGAACGATGTGCACCAGGTGGGACCGGTTGGTGACGAAGCCGGAGACCCGGGCGAGCAGCCGCTTGGCCTGGCCCGGGTGGCTACGCCAGGCCGAGGACTCGATGGCCGCCACCGCGCCGGACAGGTACTTGCCGGGCGGCACGCCCAGCACGGCGGCCTGCACCCGGATCGCCGCCTCCAGGTCGCGGACCTTGTGCAGCAGTGACTTGTGCAGTTCCCCGGCGCCGTGCTGCTGTGGCGGCGGCTGCTTGCGCGGCACCTGGCCCCGGGCTCCGTGCCTGGCCAGCAGGCTGCCCAGGCTGGCCGGCCGCAGCCACGGCGCGCTGTCGGTCTCGGCCAGCAGGGCGCTGGCCAGCCCCGGTGCCGGGTTCCACTGCCGGGGCGGGGTGACGACGACGGAGCGGGGTACCCCGGGCTGCTCGGCCGCGATCATCGCGGTCTCGGCCAGGAACCGCTGCTCGGTGGCGAACGCCGCGGCGGGGCTGGTATCCGCGGCGGTCGGCGCGTCCGCCAGCACCTGGCTCAGCGTGCTGTCGGCCAGGGCCACCCGCAGGCCCGCGTTCACCCCGTCCGGGGTCGAGGTGATGGCGCTCGGCGTGTACAGCACCGGTCGGGCCGGCGGCATCATGCTGCTGCTCAGCACGACCGCGCCGATCCCGTTGGCGGCCAGGCTGCCGAGCACCCCGTAGTCGGCGATCCCGTCGGCGGGCCAGGCGATCCGGGCCGCGCCGGCCGGCCGCTGCACGCCGCCGAGCATGCTCCGGCCGGACGTCACCTCGCTGCCTTTGCTGAGCGCGCGCTTCAGGTCGTTGTCCAGCCCGGCGTGGGCCAGCGCCGACACGTCCACGTCCGCGTACGGGGTGGTGAAGAAGTCCTGCTGCCGGGCCAGTGCACGCACTTTGGCCAGCCACACCTTGGCGACCGGGCTGGCCCGCCGCCCCCCGGTACCGGCGCAGGTCGGCGTGCCGCCCACCCGGTAGGCGTGGGTCATCAGCGCCGCGCTGGACAGCAGGCTGGGGTCGATGGCCCAGGTCAGGTTCGCGGCCACCCCAGCTGAGCTGGTGCCCTCGGTGAGCAGCCCGCCGAGCCGCCCGGAGCTGG
>DATCUG010000351.1:0-3458 GCA_036567525.1 Streptosporangiaceae bacterium
GACACCGCCGCGCCAGCGATCCGCGCGTGGCCCCGTCCCGGACAGCCAGGAGGCGGGAGGCGGGTGAGCGGTACGGCCGGGTGCGGGTGGCTGGGCAGCCTAAGGTCAGCCGCGGCCGAGGGCCGCGGTGATCTCGGTGACCGCGTCCGGCAGACTGCGAAGCAGGCGGCTTCCGTCGGGCAGGCCGTCGTGCGCCCAGCCCGGCCCGCCGAGCAGCAGGCGGGCTCCCGGGCGCCGCGGCCGCAGATCCGGCAGCGCGGCCGGATCCCCGGTCTCAGCGACCTGCGACCACAGGAACACCGCGGCCGGCCCAGTACGCTGGACCGCCGCGACCAGTGCGGCGTACGGGAGCGACGCACCGAGCAAGCGGCTGCTGACCCCGCGTTCGGCCAGCGCCGCGGCCAGCGCGTACAGCGGCAGACTGTGCTGTTCCCCCTCGGTGCAGGCGAGCAGCACGGGCCGGTCATCAGCCGGGCCCGCGTCATGCGGATGCAGCGCGGCCAGCGCGGCCAAGGTGACCGAGGACAGCAGGTGCTCTGCCTCGACGCAGTCGCCGGTGTGCTGGAACCGGGCGCCGATCCCGGTCAGCACCGGGACCAGCAGTTCCTGCCACGTGCTGACCACCCCGTCCTGGCTCAGCCGGGTCCGGATGATCTCGTCCATCAGGCGGTCGTCCATGGCCAGGGCGGCCCGGGCCAGACCGCGGGCGGCCGGCGACGCGCCGGGCACCGCGAGCCGCTGGCCCCCCGCCCCGTGCCCCGGCCCGGGGCGGACGGCCGGGATGTCCGCCACCGGTGCCGGGCTGGGCAGCACCGCACTGACCAGCGCGGCCTGGGCCGCGTCGGCCGGCGACGCACCCCGCAGGATGAGCCGCTGCATGTGCTCCAGCCGGGTGATGTCCTCGGCCGTGTACCGCCGGTGCCGACCGGGGCTGAGTTCCTGCGCACCGATGCCGTACCGCCGGTTCCAGGTGCGCAGCGTAGACGGTGCGACACCAAGCCGCCTGGCGACCGCCCCCACGCTGAACCCGACCTCGTCGGCCATGACCTTCCCCGGACGTGATGCTGTGCCGCTAAGCGCGAACGGCTTTCCCGGGACACCACCCGGAAAAGCCATTCAACCTGGCTCGCCGGGCCGCCGACAAGCCGGGCCGCTGCCACTGGCCGCGGCGCCGCGGGGCAGCGCCGCCCGGGTGGGCTGGGCAGCGCTGGCCGCCATGGCCATCACCCAGGTGGCGTCCGCGAAAGCAGGGCACCTGATCCTATTCACCTGGCTGATCGTGGCGGCGCTGACCATCTCGAGCGTGTCGTTCACGGCGGTGCGGGCGGGCTGGCGGCGGGCCCTGGCCGCCGCCGGCGTCGTGGCGGCACTGGGGCTGGCCGCGGAATGGTCCGGGACCTCGACCGGGTTCCCGTTCGGCGGTTATCACTACGCCGGAGTGCTGCGGCCCACCATCGGCCCGGTGCCCTTGCTCGTCCCGCTGGCCTGGGCCGCGATGGGGCTGCCGGGTTACGCGGTCGGGCGGGCCATCACGCGGCACCGGGCCGGGCAGTTGCTGGCCGGGGCGCTGGCCCTGACCGCCTGGGACCTGTTCCTCGACCCGCAGATGCTCCGCAATGGCTTCTGGAGCTGGGCCCATCCCGGTCCGTACCAGGGCGTCCCGCTGACCAATTTCGCTGGCTGGCTATTCGTATCGGCGCTCGTGATGGCGGCCTGCGCCGCCTTGCTCGGCCCCGGTCAGCCGTACCGGGGCCTGCTGGCCGGCTACACCGTGCTGGCGGTTATGGAGACGGTGGCATTCGCGGCTGTGTTCCCGGACGGCCGCACCATCGCGCTGGCCGGTGGGCTGGGCATGGCCATCCCCGCCACGGTCGCCTGGGCCCGGGCTGGCCGGGACAGGGCCGCCGATGGCTGACATCGCAGTTATCGGTGGCGGCGTGGGCGGCATGGCCACCGCCATCCGGCTGGCCGCCCGGGGGCACCAGGTCCAGTTGTTCGAGCGGCGCGGTGAGCTCGGCGGCAAGCTGACCGAAGTGAACCGCGACGGGTTCACCTTCGGCATCGGGCCGTCGCTGCTGACCCTGCCCCAGGTCTTCGAGGCACTCGCGGCCGAGGCGGGCCGCACGCTGGGCGACCTGATCAGCCTGGAGCCGGTGGACCCGGTCTGCCGGTACCACTTCGCCGACGGCAGCACGCTGGACGCGCACCGCGACCCGGGCGAGATGGCTACGCAGGTGGACCGGCTGGCGCCCGGCCAAGGCGCCGCCTGGCTGCGGTATTACCAATGGGGCGCTCGGTGCTGGGCGGCCAGCGAGCGAGCATTTCTCGCCGGGCCGCTGGACCTGTCCGCGCTGCCCCGCCGCCAGGCTGGCGTTGGCGACCTGGCCGCCAGCGCGCCCGGCCGGACGCTGGCCGGGCAGGCGCGGCGGTTCTTCACCGACCCACGGCTGATCCAGTACGCCTGCCGGTATGCCACCTACGCCGGCTCGTCACCGTACCAGGCGCCCGCCGCGCTCGGCTGCATCCCCTACCTGGAGCACGCGTACGGGGCCTGGCATGTCCGGGGCGGCCTGGCCCGGCTGCGCGATGCACTGGCCCGGCTGCTGGCTGAACTGGGTGTGCAAGTGCACACCGGTGCCACCGTGTCGCGGATCCTGACCGCCGGCCACCGGGTGTCCGGGATCACCGTGGCCGGCCAGCCGGTGCCGGCCAGCGTGGTGGTATCCGGAGTGGACTCGGCGCGGCTGTACCGCGATCTCTATCCGCACCGGGCCATGCGGCGCCGGATCGGCCGGCTGGGGCCCTCCTCCTCCGGCTTCCTGGTGCTGGCCGGCCCCCGCACGCACATCCCCGGGCTGGCCCGGCACAACGTGTACTTTTCCGCCGACTACCGCACCGAGTTCCGGGAGATCTTCAGCCACCGCCGCCTCGCCGCTGACCCGACCATCTACCTGGGCTGTTCGGCCGGGCCGGGACCACCCGGCGGCCCGGCCGGCCAGCAGAGCCTGGTGCTGCTGGTCAATGTGCCGGCCGGCCCGCCCGGCCGGCCGGACTGGTCGGCCACGGAGTACCAGGCGCTGCTGCTGGCCAAGCTGGCCGCGGCCGGCCTTGACCTGCGCGGCCGGCTGCTGTGTACCAGCCGGCTCACCCCGGCCGACCTAGAGCGGCGGTACGACGGCTGGCAGGGGTCGATCTATGGCACGGCGCAGCACGGCCGGCTGGCCGCGTTCCGCCGTCCCGGCAACCGCGGGCCGGTTCGCGGCCTGTACCTGGTGGGCGGGTCGGTGCATCCGGGCGGCGGGCTGCCGCTGGTGGTGCTCGGCTCGCGGATCGTCGCCGACCTGGTCGGGGCGGACCTGGCCGCGGGGCGGCCCTGATGCGCGCCCTCACCCCGGGCCGGGCGGCGGCGGCCGCGGTGACGCTGGCCCAGGCGGGGTCGGCCGCCGTGCTGCTGTCCC
>DATCUG010000352.1:0-11966 GCA_036567525.1 Streptosporangiaceae bacterium
TCGGCAGCGGGGCGGCGGCCGGCCCGGCGGGCAGCACCTGGCCGGCGGCGAACAGCGGCCGGCCCGCCACCCGGGGCACGTTCCACCGGGCGAGCTGGGCCGGCATGAGCGACGCCACGGCCGCGCCGGCGCCCAGGGTGAACGCGTTGAGCAAGGCGAGCGCGATCACCAAGGTGGCCAGCGGCCGCTTGGGCCACGCCCGGTTCGCCACTGCGAATCCCCTCACGAGATGCTTAGATTCCCGGTCCGGGAGTCACCACCGGGGACCGAAGTCAACCATCTTCGCCCTAAGGGAGCGACATCGTGCGATTCGACGTGACTATCGAGATCCCCAAGGGACAACGCAACAAGTATGAGGTGGACCACGAATCCGGCCGGATCCGGCTGGACCGGATGCTGTTCACCTCGACCCGGTACCCGTCCGACTACGGGTTTATCGAGAACACGCTGGCTGACGACGGTGACCCGCTCGACGCGCTGGTGCTGCTGGAGGAACCTACCTTCCCGGGCTGCCTGATCTGCTGCCGGGCGATCGGGATGTTCCGGATGCGGGATGAGAAGGGCCTGGACGACAAGGTGCTCTGCGTGGCAGCTACCGACCCCAGGATGGCCGAATACACCGACATCGAGAACGTCCAGGAGTTCGACCTGCTGGAGATCCAGCACTTTTTCGAGGTCTACAAAGCCCTGGAACCGGGCAAAGAGGTCGAAATCGGTGGCTGGGTAGGCCGGGCCGAGGCGGAGAAAGAGATCAGGGTCTGCCGCGAGCGATTCGACGCGGCCGAGGGCTGATCAATGGCCCCGGCCGGCCCCGCCGGTACCTGCCCGGACGTCGGTGGCCCCGGTCGCGAGCAGCCCGTGGCATGCGTCACACTGTGCATATAACGTGCGCAAGGAGGCACCCGTGGATCACGCGGAGGACGTGCTCGGCCGGGCGCCGCTGTTCGAAGCGCTCGACGAGGAGAGCGCCAAAGCACTGCGGGCGCTCGTCACGGACGTGGACCTGGTCCGGGCCGAACGGCTGTTCGATGAGGGCGACGCCGGCGACCGGCTGTACGTGGTGCTCGACGGCAAGATCAAGCTGACCCGGGCCGCCCCCGACGGCCGGGAGAACCTGCTCAGCGTGCTCGGCCCGGGCGAGATGTTCGGCGAGCTGTCCCTGTTCGACCCGCGGCCGCGGACGTCGAGCGCGGTCGCGGTGACCGACACCCGGCTGGCCGCGCTGGCCCACGACGAGCTGCGCGACTGGCTGACCGGCCGCCCCGACGTGTCGCTGCACCTGCTGCGCGCGCTGGCGCAGCGGCTGCGCCGGGCCAACGACGTGATGGCCGACCTGGTGTTCACCGACGTGCCCGGCCGGGTGGCCAAGGCCCTGCTGGACCTGGCGGGCCGGTTCGGCGAGACCACCCCGGAAGGGCTGCAGGTCCATCACGACCTGACCCAGGAGGAGCTGGCCCAGCTGGTCGGCGCGTCGCGGGAGACGGTGAACAAGGCGCTGGCCGATTTCGCCGCCCGCGGCTGGCTGACCCTGTCGGCCAAGTCGGTGCTCATCATGGACCCCGACCGGCTGGCTAAGCGAGCCCGTTAGTAACTGACTCCGGCGGGCAGCTCGCCCTGGGTCTCCAGGTAGCCGAGCTGGGCCCGGACCGACCACTGCGCGGCCGGCCACAGCGAGCGGTCCACATCGACGTACACCCGCTCCACGATCTGCTCCGGGGTCCGGTCCCCGGCGGCCAGCGCGGCCCGCACCTCGGCCAGCCGCTCCTGCCGGTGCGCGATGTAGAAGTCCAGTACGCCGGCCGGGTCGGCCAGCACCGGCCCGTGCCCGGGCAGCAGCATGCGCAGCTGCTCCCGGTCGGCCAGCGCGCGCAGCCGGTCCAGGCTGGCCAGGTAGTCGCCCAGGTTCCCGTCCTGGGCGATCACCGTGGTGCCGCGGCCCAGCACGGTGTCCCCGGTGAGCAGCGCCTGGTCGGCGGGCAGCAGCAGGCACACCGAATCGGCGGTATGCCCGGGCGTGGCCACCACCCGGATCTCGCAGCCGGCCGTGGTCAGCACGTCGCCGGGCGCCAGTCCCTCATCGCCCAGCCGCAGCGCCGGGTCGGCCGCCAGCACCGGCGCCCCGGTCAGCTCGGCGAACCGGGCCGCCCCTTCGGCGTGGTCCGGGTGACCGTGGGTGAGCAGGATGCGGGCCACCCGCTGCCCGGCCGCTTCGGCCAGCCCGGCGACCCGGCGCAGGTGCGCTTCGTCGTCCGGCCCCGGGTCGACCACCACCGCCGACGTCGCACCTGGCTCGGCGATCAGCCATGTGTTGGTTCCGTTCAGCGTCATAAGTCCCGGATTGGGGGCCAGCACATTGGTCGCGCGTGCGCTGCCCGCGCCGTCCAGGGACGGGTCGCCGGCGGTCATAGCGGATACCCGACATCGTCTGGAATGGTCAGCCAGAACACGCCGTCCAGCTGCTCCACGGCCGGCATGACCGGCTGCATGGAGTGCTCGGCGCTGAGCGCGGTGGTGACGTCCGGGTAGTGGGCCAGCCCAGCCAGGCAGGCCACGGTCGGCGGGAGCAGGAACAGCTCGCGGGCCTGGGCGGCCCGGATGGCTTCGGCGGGGCGGGTCCAGGCCACCTGTTCCGCCTCGCCGCCCACGTCCCTGGTGCGCTGGCCGGGCGGCAGCGCCGCGGCGAAGAACCGGGTGTCGTAGCGCCGCGCCTCGGGCAGCGGGGTGATCCAGCGGGCCCACGGGCGGAGCAGGTCGGACCGCAGCACCAGGCCACGCCGGGCCAGCAGCTGGGCCAGGGACAGCGACCGGTCGAGCAGCGCGGTGCGGTCCGCCTCCCAGTCCGGGCCGCTGGTGTCCTCGACCAGGGCGCTGGCGGCCGGCCCGGCCAGCAGCACCCCGGATTCCTCGAACGTCTCCCGGACGGCCGCGCAGACCAGCGCGCGGGCCAGGGCGGGCGGGGCCGCGAGCAGGTCGCCCCAGGTGGCCGCGTCCGGGCCGGCCCAGGCCACCTCGTCCTCGGCGTCGCGCGGGTCGACCGAGCCGCCCGGGAACGCCGAGGCACCCGGCGCGAACGCCATCGAGCGGGCCCGGCGCAGCATGTACACCTCGACCCCGGGCTGATCCGGCGCCGCCCGCAGCAGCAGCACCGAGGCCGCGTCGCGTGGCCGCGCCGGTGCCCTCCGGCCGGCGAAGAACTCCCCGGCCTGCTCGGCGTAGCTGCCGCCCAGCCGGAAGATCGGCCGGCCGGCCGGGGCCGGCTGCTCGGTCACCGGGCCGCCCTCACTCGACCTCGGCGATCAGCTCGACCTCGACCGGAGTGTCCAGCGGCAGCACCGCCATGCCGACCGCGCTGCGGGCGTGCCGGCCGGCCTCGCCGAACACGTCCTGGAGCAGCTCACTGGCCCCGTTGATGACCTGGGCCTGCCCGGTGAAGTCGGGGGCGCTGGCCACGAACCCGGTGACCTTGACTATCCGCCGCACCGCCGACAGGCTGCCGGTCACCGAGACGACGGCGGCCAGCGCGTTCAGCGCGCACACCCGGGCCAGCGCGGCCGCTTCCTCCAGGCCGACCTCGGCGCCGACCTTGCCGGTCCGCATCAGCTGGCCGCCCGCCATGGGCAGCTGGCCGGCCGTGTAGACGAGGTTCCCGGTGCGCAGCGCGGGCAGGTAGGCGGCCTGCGGCGGGGCGACCGCGGGCAGCTCCAGGCCGAGCGCGGCCAGCCGCTCCTCAGGCGAGCCGGCCATCACGCGCCCTCCTTGGGCCGCTTCATGTAGGCGACCAGCTGCTCGGCGTTTGGCCCGGGCACCAGCGCCACCAGTTCCCAGCCGTCGTCGCCCCAGTTGTCCAGGATCTGCTTGGTCGCATGCACCAGCAACGGAACCGTCGCGTACTCCCATTTCTGCATGCGGCAACCCTAGCGGTGTTGGCCGGCCCGGCCGGCTGTGCCGGCCGTGCCGGCTAGGGCGCCGAGCTAGCGTTTGGGGGTGCTGTCCGGTGCCGTGGTGTCGTCGGTGGCGCCGTTTGGGGCGGCTTTGGTGGGGGGCGGCGGGATGGCCGCCTCGTCCAGCTCGGGCACGGCTGCGTCGGCGATCTCCGGGACTGGCGTTTCCGCAATCTCCGGCACTGACGGCGCGCCGCCCACTTCGGCCGCTGCCTCGGCCGCGGCCAGCTCAGCCTCACCGGTGTCCTCGAGGGGCGGAGGCGGCTGGGCCGGCGGCGGCGGCGCTGGCGCGTACTTCTCGAAGAACCGGAGCAGCTCGACTGGGACCGGCATGACCAGCGTGCTGTTCCGCTCGGCCGCCACCTCGACCACGGTCTGCAGCAACCGCAGCTGCAGCGCGGCCGGGTCACGGGCCATCACGTTGGCCGCCGCGGCCAGCCGCTTGGACGCCTGGTACTCGCCATCGGCCGAGATGATCCTGGCCCGCCGTTCCCGCTCCGCCTCGGCCTGCCGGGACATGGACCGCTTCATCTGTTCCGGCAGGTTCACGTCCTTGATCTCGACCCGCTCGACGCGGATGCCCCATGGGCCTTCGGTCGGCTCGTCGATGATGTTGCGCAGTTCCCGGTTGACCATGTCCCGTTCGGCCAGCAGCTGGTCCATCTCAGACTGGCCGATGATGGACCGCAGCGACGTCTGCGCCTGCTGCGAGACGGCGAACATGTAGTTCTGCACGTTCACCACGGCCTTGATCGGGTCGACCACCCGGAAGTACACCACCGCGTCCACCCGGACGCTCACGTTGTCCCTGGTGATGCCCTCCTGGGCGGGCACCGCCATGGCGATGATCTGCATATTGACTTTCTGCATCCGGTCGCCGATAGGCCGCAGGATGGTCAGCCCAGGCCCGCGTACGCCCGGCAGAACCCTGCCGAACCGGAACACGATGCCCTGTTCGTACTGCTGCACCACCCGCAGTGAGCGGCCTACCGTGACTAGCCCTCCAACGATGATGATCACGAGAATGACCACCAGGGCTGCCAGCATCGGACACACCTCTTTCCCGTTTAAGGGGCCCGCTTTCGCTTACCCACCCTAGTGACAACGGCGCTACGCGCCAGTAGGGTCAGCGCGCCGGGTGCAGGATGTGGTCCAGGGCAGAGATAGCCTCCTTGGAGTGAGCGCGCGGGACACGGACTGGGAAGGTGTCCGGCTGCACGTCGTCACCGGCAAGGGCGGGACTGGGAAGACGACGGTGGCCGGGGCACTCGCCATCGCCCTCGCCTACGGCGGGCGCCGGGTCCTGCTCATCGAGGTGGAGGGCCGCCAGGGCATCGCCCGGCTGTTCGACAGCCCGCCGCTGCCGTACGCGGAGCGCCGGGTGGCGGTCGCGCCGGGAACCCCGACGCAGCCGGGCGGCGACGTGTACGCGCTGGCCGCGGACCCCGAAGCGGCGCTCATCGAGTACCTGGAGATGTTCTACAACCTGCGGCACGCGGGCACCGCGCTGACCAAGCTCGGGGTGGTCGACTTCGCCACCACGATCGCGCCCGGGCTGCGCGACGTGCTGCTCACCGGTAAGGCGGTGGAAGCCGCCCGGCGCCGGTCCGGCGGCCGCCAGCAGTACGACGCGGTGATCATGGACGCGCCGCCCACCGGGCGGATCGGCAAGTTCCTGAACGTGGCCACCGAGGTGTCCGGGCTGGCCAAGGTGGGGCCCATCCGTGGCCACGCGGACACCGTGCAGAGCTTCATCAAGTCCCCGCAGACCGCTGTGCACTTCGTCACGGTGCTGGAGGAGATGCCGGTCCAGGAGACCCTGGATGGCCTGGCCGAGCTGCGCGGGCTGGCCCAGGGCGGGCTGCAGCTCGGCGGCATCATGATCAACATGGTCCGGCCGGAGGACCTGGCCGAGGATCAGCTCCGTGCGGCCGCGGCCGGCACGCTGGACCAGCACGAGCTGGACCTGGGCCTGAAGGACGCGGGCATCGAGGATCGCCGCGGCCTGGCCAGCAGCCTGGCCACCGAGCTGACCGGGCACGCCCGGGAGGCGCTGGCCCAGCGGGCGCAGCGGGACCGGC
Source organism: Streptosporangiaceae bacterium (assembly GCA_036567525.1). Taxonomy (GTDB): domain Bacteria; phylum Actinomycetota; class Actinomycetes; order Streptosporangiales; family Streptosporangiaceae; genus RYN-230. The sequence goes on from DATCUG010000352.1 coordinate 6,023, forward strand.
TGACCGGGGCCGGCCAGCCGTGCTACGAGCTGCCCCTGATCACCAGCCAGATGGACCTGGCCGGGCTGTACCAGCTGGCCGCGGCGCTGCGCGAGCAGGGGGCGGCCTGATGCGGTCTGGCCAGGACGGGCCCGCGCTGGACGTGGACCGGCTGCTGGATGACCCGCGGACCCGGATCATCGTCTGCTGCGGTTCCGGCGGGGTGGGCAAGACGACCACCGCGGCGGCGCTCGGGCTGCGCGCGGCGGAACGCGGCCGGCACGTGGTGGTGCTGACCGTGGACCCGGCCCGGCGGCTGGCCCAGTCGATGGGCCTGTCCTCGCTGGACAACACGCCGCGGCCGGTGCCCGGCTCGGCGCCCAGGGCCGGGGTAGGCAGCCTGCACGCGATGATGCTGGACATGAAGCGGACCTTCGACGAGATCGTCGAAGCGCATTCCGACCCGGACCGGGCGGCGCAGATCCTGGCCAACCCGTTCTACCAGTCGCTGTCGTCCAGCTTCGCCGGCACCCAGGAGTACATGGCCATGGAGAAGCTTGGCCAGCTGCGCCGGGCCAACGAGTGGGATTTGATCGTGGTGGACACGCCGCCGAGCCGGTCCGCGCTGGATTTCCTGGATGCGCCGCAGCGGCTGGGCCGGTTCCTGGACGGGCGGCTGATCCGGCTGCTGACCGCGCCGACGAAGGGCGCCGGCCGGGCGTACATGCGGGTGTTCACCGCCGGGTTCACGATGGTGACCGGGGTCTTCACCAAGGTGATCGGCACTCAGCTGCTGCGCGACGTGCAGACGTTCGTGATCGCGCTGGACACCATGTTCGGCGGCTTCCGTGAGCGGGCCGAGGACACTTACCGGCTGCTTCAGGCGCCCGGCACCGCGTTCCTGGTCATCGCCACCCCGGAGCCGGACGCGCTCCGCGAGGCGTCGTACTTCGTGGAACGGCTGTCCGCCGACCAGATGCCGCTGGCCGGCCTGGTCGTCAACCGGGTGCACCGGTCGGCCGCCCCGCAGCTGTCCGCCGCGCGCAGCCTGGCCGCCGCGGAGGCGCTGCAGACCGTGCCCGCGCAGGCCGCGGCGCCGCGGCATCCGCTCGCGGTGACCGCGCTGCGGCTGCACGCGGAGCTGATGCAGCGGGCCGAGCGGGAACACCGGCTCGAGGAGAGCTTCACGGCGGCCCACCCGGTCATCCCGATGGTGGAAGTGCCCGCGCAGCCAGAGGACGTGCATGACCTCGATGGGCTGCGCACAATTGCGGGCGAACTTGCCCGGGGAGTAAGGCTCAGCTAGGCGACGCTGCCAGCCGGAACCAGGCCCTAGGAGCTGAGAGGTCTTGCGCCAGCGTCAGCTGGCCACCAGCTCGTCTTCCGAGGTCCGCTCGTACTGGTTACGGGCGTTCTCCAGCAGCTCGCGCCACGACGTTACGTCGGGGCGGCGGCGGAGCAGTGCCCGGCGCTCGCGCTCAGTCATGCCGCCCCAGACGCCGAACTCGATGCGGTTGTCCAGCGCATCGGCCAGGCATTCGGTGCGGACAGTGCAGCCGCGGCAGATCAACTTGGCCCGGTTCTGCGCCGCACCCTGGACAAAGAGCTCGTCCGGGTCAGTCCCCTTGCACGCGGCGCGGGCGGTCCAGTCAGTGATCCACATGTGGGCCCACTCCTCCTGATCGTCACGGCCCGGAAGGTCGTCACGCCGGATGGCGTTCACCTGCGGTCCAGGGCAGACGGTTACCCGCCTGCTTGCGTTGTCGTCGTTGCGGAAAAGTAACTTACGGAAGTCCAGGGGGTCAGCGCCAGAGCCCGTTGGGCCCATTTCCCGCATAGTCCGCCTGGGCCATGCCATGGTTACCGAGTGGTCGACCACCTTGCCAGATAGTGACCATTCCGCCCGGGGCGACAGTGACCCGTTCCGCGACATCTTACGCAAACTGTGACGCGACATCGGGACAACGCGCCAGGGCGTACCCTGACACCGTGCTGACTACAGGGGTGTTCGGGAAGATCGGCGTGGCGGGCCGGGTCGGCGTGCTGGCCGGCGTGACCGGCCTGCTGGTCGGCGGCCTCGCCGTGCCTGCGGTGGGCGCGGTCGGCATCATGGTGCGCAACAGTGCGAACAACTTCAACAACATGAAGGCCGGCACGATCGGCGAGCTCCCGGTCCGCTCCAAGATCCTGGACAGCCAGGGCCACCTGATCGCTTATTACTATCCGCGGGGCATCGACCGGCAGCCGGTCAGCTACAGCCAGATCGCGCCGGTGATGCGCAACGCCATCGTGGCCATCGAGGACTCCCGGTTCTACAAGCACGGCGCCATCGACATCCGCGGCACGCTGCGCGCCCTGGTCAACGACCTGCAGCACAAGTCGGTGCAGGGCGGTTCCACCCTGACCCAGCAGGCGGTGAAGAACGCCCTCATCCTGACCGCGCCGAACATTCAGATGGCCCAGCAGGCCTCGACCGACACGATCAGCCGCAAGATCAAGGAACTCCGGCTGGCCATCCAGGTCGAGAAGAAGATGACCAAGAACCAGATCCTGGCCTTCTACCTGAATACCGCGTTCTGGGGCACCTACTTCGGCAACCAGGCGTGGGGCATCAAGACCGCCGCGATGCGCTACTTCAGCATCTCGCCGGCCAAGCTGGACCTGGCCCAGTCAGCCCTGCTGGCGGGCATGGTGGAGAACCCGGTCGCCGACGACCCGATCGCGCACCCCGAGACGGCGCTGAAACGGCGCAACGTGGTGCTGGCCCGGATGGCCCAGTTGCACTACATCACCCAGGCGCACGCGGTGGCCGTGGGCAAGCAGGGGCTCGGCCTCAAGCTCACCCCGCTGCAGACCGGCTGCACCAGCGCCTCGGCCAAGATGGGCGCGTTCTTCTGTGACTACGTCATCTCGCTGATGAAGCAGGACAGCACGTTCGCGGCGGCCTGGAAGCAGCTGAACGGGGCCGGCGGGCTGAAGGTGTACACCACGCTGGACCCGCAGGACCAGCGGTCCGCCAAGCAGGCGGTGAACTACATGGTGCCGCAGCCACCGAACGGGGCTAACCCGGGCGGCAACGCCGCGTCCGAGGTGCTGATCCAGCCGGGCAGTGGGCGCATCCTGGCCATCGCCAACGACCGCTCCTACGGCACCGGCAAGAACCAGACCACCGAGGACTACGCGGTCAACTCGCAGTACGACGGTGGGGTCGGGGTGCAGACCGGTTCGTCCTCGAAGCTGTTCACGCTGATCACCGCGCTGGAGCAGGGCGTGCCGTTCGGCTTCGCGCAGAATGTACCGGCGGCTGCCGACCTGACCGGCTACACGAACTGCGCGGGCGCGCCGACCGGGCCATACCACCTGATCAACGACTCGCCGTCGGAAAAGGGCGGGTTCACGCTGTACACGGGCACCACCCAGTCGGTGAACGTGTACTACGCGATGCTGGAACGCAAGGTCGGCCTGTGCAACGTGGTCAAGACCGCGATGGCGATGGGCGTGACTCGGGCCGACGGCCGGTCACTGCTGCAGTGGGACGGCAAGCATGAGCCGCCCGCCGACGACCTTCCCTCGTTCACCCTTGGCGCGGTCAACGTCTCGCCGATGAGCATGGCGGCGGCCTATGCGACCGTCGCGGCCCGGGGTGTCTACTGCAAGCCAGTCGCCGTGGCCAAGATCATCAGTCCCTCCGGGGCCAAGCTGCCGGTCGAGTCGGCCGGCTGCCACCAGGCCATCCCGGCCGGGGTGGCCGACGCGGCCAGCTACGTCCTGCAGGGTGTGCTGACCAGCGGGACCGCGGCCGGCCTGGGCATTGGCCGGCCGGCGGCGGGCAAGACCGGCACCTCGGACAACTTCGACTTCGCGGCGTTCGGCGGCTACACCCCCGACCTGGCCGGGTATGTGTCCGTGTTCAACCCGGTCGACCCGGTCAAGTTCCCGATGCTGGGCACCGGCTCGTGTTACCGGCTCGGCTGTGACGGGGCCGGCATGTTCGGCGCGGACGCGCCCGCGCACACCTGGCAGATGACGTTCCAGCACGCCGCGCTGGCCAACCCGGCGCTCGGCTTCGTCATGGCCGACATCCCCGGTGAGCTGTGGTCGATGGGTAACGGGCAGACCAACCCGAACCAGAAGAAGCACGGCCGCGGGGGCAACGGCGGTGGCGGTGGCGGAGGTAACGGCGGTGGTGGCGGCGGTAACGGCGGCGGCACCGGGGGCGGGCCGCCCACCAATGGCCAGCCGTAGCCCGGCTAGCCGTCGCCGAGCTGGCGGCGTACTTCCGCGGCCACCCGGGCGCCCTCCGCGCGTCCCGCGATCTTCGGCGTGACCACCTTCATCACCTGGCCCATGGCCCGCGGGCCGGAGGCACCGGACTCGGCGATGCCCTCGGTCACGATGGCCGCCAGTTCGTCGTCGCCGAGCTGGGCCGGCAGGTAGGCCTCCAGCACATCACCCTCGGCGCGTTCGGCCGACGCCTGCTCGGCCCGCCCGGCAGCGTCGAACGCGTCCGCCGCTTCCCGGCGCCGCTTGGCCTCCCGGGCCAGCACCTTGATCACCTCGTCGTCGCTGAGCTCGCGGGCGGTGCGACCGGCCACTTCTGCCGTGGACACGGCGGTCAGCGCCGACCGCAAGGTACGGGTGCGGACCGTGTCCCGGGCCTTCATCGCGGTGGTCAGATCGGTGCGCAGCCGGTCCTTGAGTTCAGCCATGGGCCTATCCTGCCTTGTCCTGGCCTGGCCCGGGTGCGCCGCCGGTCATGGCACCATAGGGGGATGTCATCACGAGTCCTGAAGGCCCTCGGGACCACGGCTGCCCTCGGCGGGGCAGCCTTCGTCTATGGTTCGGTGCTGGAGCGGAACTGGTTCGCGCTGCGCCGGGCCGAGGTCCCCGTGCTTCCGGCCGGCGCGGCGCCGCTCCGGGTGCTGCACATCTCCGACGCCCACCTGACGCCCGGCCGGCACCGGCTGATGTCCTGGATCCGGTCGCTGGACGCGCTGGCCCCCGACCTCGTGGTGAACACTGGCGACTCCATCGCGCACCGGGACGCGGTGCAGCCGTTCCTCGACTCCCTCGGGCCGCTGCTGGACCGGCCTGGCGTGTTCGTGTTCGGCTCTAACGACCTCTACTCGCCGCTGCCCAAGAACCCGGTCCGCTACCTGTGGCGGGACAGCAGCCAGGAGCACCTGCGGCACATCCCTGACCTGCCCTGGGCTGAGCTGGGCGCCGGGATGGCGGCAGCCGGCTGGCTGGACGCCAACAACAAGCGCGGCCGGGTCAAGGCCGGGGACCTGGACATCGATGTCGGCGGGGTGCACGACTCGCACACCAGGCGCGACCGCTACCAGAACATCGCCGGCCCGACCGACCCCGCGGCGGACCTGCGGCTCGGCGTGATGCACTCCCCGGAGCCCCGGGTCCTGGACCAGTTCACCGCGGACGGGTACGACTTGCTGCTGGCCGGGCACACGCACGGCGGGCAGCTCCGGGTCCCGCTGTACGGGGCGCTGGTGACCAACTGCGGCATCGAACCGGAGCGGGTCAGCGGCCTGCACCGGCACCCGGCCGGCCCGCCCGAGCCGGGGCAGCCGCAGGCCTGGCTGCACGTTTCGGCCGGGCTCGGCACCTCCCCGTGGGCGCCGGTCCGGTTCGCCTGCCGGCCGGAAGCAACCCTGCTCACACTGGTCCCCCGGATCGGCTAGACTGCCGGAGGTTCCAGGGGATCGGCCCACCCGGGGCGCAGCCCCGAAGCGGTCGGCGGGGTGTGGCGCAGCTTGGCAGCGCGCTTCGTTCGGGACGAAGAGGCCGCCGGTTCAAATCCGGCCACCCCGACCCAGGTCAGAGGGCTGTTCCTCGTCATGAGGAGCGGCCCTCCTTTGCGTCGTGCGTCACAGATGCGTCAGGACATCTCGCCCACGATTTCCGCATCGCGGCAGAGCGTGAAACCCGCCAAGAAGGACCGGCATCC